>JAUNLL010000064.1 GCA_030532275.1 Peptoniphilus sp.
TTTATAAAGGTCGGTCAATTAGTTAAATCAAAAGCCGGCAGAGATGCGGGCATGGTATTTTTAGTTAGAGAAATCCTTGATAAAAACTATGTATCTATAGTCGATGGGAAAAGTAGAAAATTAGCTAATCCCAAGAGAAAAAAAATAAAACATCTTATGACATACAAAGATATAATAGATATCAGTAAGGCTGATTTAAATGATTCATATATAAGAAAAAGTCTAAAGAACTATAGTTGAGATAGGAGGAACCCTTAATGGCTAAAGAAGACGTTATTGAAGTTGAAGGGGTAGTGGTTGATGCACTTCCAAATACAAATTTCAAAGTAAAACTTGAAAACGGACATATAATACTTGCCCACATTTCAGGTAAGCTCAGAATGAATTATATAAGAATACTACCAGGTGATAAGGTAACCGTTGAGTTATCACCCTACGATCTGACAAGAGGAAGGATCACCTGGAGAAAGAAATAGATTACCCTATGATCTAGGAGGGATAAAATGAAAGTTAGACCATCTGTAAAGAAGATGTGTGAAAAATGCAAGATAATCAAAAGAAATGGTCGAGTTATGGTCATTTGCGAAAATCCGAAGCACAAACAAAGACAAGGATAAGGAGGCTATAAATGGCAAGAATTGCTGGTATTGACTTACCCAGAGAAAAGCGCGTTGAAATTGGTCTTACTTATATATACGGAATAGGCAGAAGCAGATCACAAGAAATATTAAGAAATGCCGATGTTAATTTTGATACAAGAGTAAAAGACCTAACAGAAGCTGAAATTGCAAGAATCAGAGAAGAAATTGACAAATATCACGTAGAAGGAGATCTTCGTCGTGATTTAGCTATGAATATAAAGAGATTAAGGGAAATAAACTGTTACAGAGGATTAAGACACAGAAGAGGACTTCCCGTAAGAGGACAAAGAACAAAAACTAATGCCAGAACAAGAAAAGGTCCTAAAAAATTAGTATCAAAGAAAAAGTAAAGGAGGTAGATTATGGCTAAAAAACAAAAAGTAACACGTACCAGAAGAAGAGAACGTAAAAATATTGAGAAAGGTCAAGCTCATATAGCTTCAACTTTTAACAATACTATGGTTACACTTACTGATATGAGCGGTAACGTGATTTCATGGGCAAGTGCAGGACAACTTGGATTTAGAGGTTCCAGAAAATCTACACCCTTTGCGGCTCAAGAAGCTGCAGAAGCGGCTGCTACTAAGGCAAAAGAACATGGCTTGAAAACTGTAGAAGTCTATGTAAAAGGACCAGGTTCAGGAAGAGAAGCTGCAATAAGATCACTTCAAGCATCAGGATTGGAAGTAACGATGATCAAAGATATAACACCGATTCCACACAATGGTTGTAGACCGCCTAAACGCAGGAGAGTTTAATTATTTACGCTCCTAATAACCCAAATAAGGAGGGTAAGTCAATGATAGAAATTGAAAAACCTAGTATTGAAATAGTTGAATTAGATGAAACCGGAAAATACGGAAAATTTGTCGTTGAACCTTTAGAAAGCGGATTTGGAATAACAATAGGCAATTCTCTTAGAAGAGTTCTTTTATCTTCACTACCCGGAGCGGCGGTATCTATATTGAAGATAAGAGGAGTTGAACACGAATTTTCTACAATTCCCGGAGTACTCGAAGATGTACCTCAAATAATACTTAACATAAAGGGAATCGTAGTGAATTTGGAAGGCGAAAAACCTATCAAAGCCATAATTGAAAAAAACGGCGAAGGTGAAATCAAAGCATCGGATATAGTGGTAGGGCCTGAGGTTGAAATAGTAAACCCCGACCACCACATAGCAACTCTGAACGAAGATGCAGATGTTTATATGGAGCTGACCATTGAAAAGGGAAGAGGATATGAACCCTCTGAAATGAAAAAAGATGAAATTTCTGAAATCAGCGTAATACCTATAGACTCCAATTATACTCCAATAAGAAAAGTAAATTGGAAAGTAGAAAATACAAGAGTTGGTCAAAGAACAGACTATGACAAACTCATATTGGAAGTTACAACTGACGGTTCCATGGCGGCGGATGAGGCTGTGTCATTGGCGGCGAAGATTCTTACCGAACATCTTAATTTATTCGTAGAACTTACAGAACATGTAAACGAAGTAAATATCATGGTTGAAAAGGAAGAAAACAAAAAAGAAAAAGCTTTGGAAATGACAGTGGAAGAGCTCGATTTATCCGTTAGATCTTTTAATTGTTTGAAAAGAGCAAACATCAATACAGTAGATGAACTTATGCAAAAGACTGAAGAAGAAATGATGAAAGTCAGGAATCTAGGTAAAAAATCATTAGAAGAAGTACAGAATAAACTCGCTGAATTAGGCTTAAGTTTAAGAAAAGAAGATGAATAAAGGAGGGTATGTAAGTGGCTAAATTAAGAAAACTTGGTCGCCCGACTGCTCATAGAAAGGCTATGCTTAGAAATATGGTAACATCTCTTCTAAGAGAAGGCAGAATGACAACTACAGTTACCAGAGCAAAAGAAACTAAGAGAATGGCTGAAAAAATGATCACTTTAGGAAAACGCGGAGATCTTCATGCAAGAAGGCAAGCACTTTCTTATATATATGATGAAGATGTAGTTACAAAATTATTTGCTGAAATCGCGCCAAAATATGAAACAAGAAATGGCGGATACACAAGAATTTTAAAATTAGGTCATCGTCGTGGTGACGGAGCAGAAGAAGCAATAATTGAACTGGTTTAAGAGAAGTCCCGAGGGATTTCTCTTTTTTTTATTTTATTACTACTTTTATGTGATAAATCGAAATTAAAGCATTGCCTATATCTCATTTATAATATATAATTCTATTAATTTAATTAAAATTCTATGCAAAATTGAGTGTGTAATCATACACTTTTTTTGTATAGAAAATTATAAATGGGAGGATATGATAAAATCATGGAAAATCAAGAAAAAACTAATAAGTGCAAAAGCAAAGAATCTGTGAAAATGCCTCACATCTTTGTAATACTATTTGCAATCATCTTGGGAGTGGCATTGCTTACTTACATAATACCGGCAGGACAATATGCTCGTATAGACGATCCCGTCACCGGAAGACAAATACTGGATGTAACATCCTTTAGTTATGTAGAAAAAAATCCAACAACACTTATGGGATTATTCCGCTCAATACCCGAAGGACTTATTCAAACTTCTGAAATAGTATTTTTAATATTGATAATCGGCGGAGCTATGGCAGTAATAACAAAGTCGGGAGCTTTTGTAAATGGAATTGGAGCCTTGGCTAGGAAAATGGGTTCAAAGGAGCATCTTATGATCCCCATGTTTCTATTTGTATTTGCATGGGCAGGAGCAATACTTGGTACATCGGATGACGTTTGTGTATTTGTGCCCATTGGAATATTGATGGCAAGGGCCTTGGGATATGATGTCATAACAGGTACAGCCATGGTATCCCTGGGAGCTGCCTTCGGAATCACATCGGGGGTATTCATTCCCTTCACCGTGGGAGTTGCACAACAGATCGCAGGATTGCCTCTTTATTCCGGAGCGTGGTTCAGACTTATCGCCATGGCCACCTTCTACATCACGACACTGATATATTTGACGAGATATGCAAAAAGAGTAAAGGCTGATCCGACAAAAAGCTATATGTACGGTGTGAAAACCGACAAGGATTATGAGAAAATAGACTTTGAAAATATACAACCTGTTACAAAGGAACAAAAGATAGTATTAACCATACTTTTCTCCGGAATAGCTCTGATAATATTTGGAATAATAAGATATAGATGGTACATAAATGAAATGTCCGCAGTATACTTGGCAATAGCAATTTTCTCAGGATTGGCATCAAAAATGACACCCAGTGAAATAGCAATCACCTTTACTGAAGGGGCAAAGGAGCTGATATTCGGTGCCTTGGTAGTAGGATTGGCAAAATCCATATCTGTAATAATGGTAAATGCAAATATAATCGACACCATAGTCTATGGCTTATCCAGTGTAATAAGTCTGTTCCCCAGAGCTTTATCTTCTCTAGGAATATATTTTATAAACTTAATACATCAGGTAGTGGACTTGCAGCCACATCCATGCCCATAATGGTTCCCCTTGCCGATGTACTTGGACTTACAAGACAAACTGCAGTACTTGCCTTTCAATTCGGCGACGGCTTCACCAACTCCATAATACCCACATCATCAGAATTGATGGCATATTTAGCTGTTGCAGGAATTCCCTACACCAAGTGGGTTAAATTCATCAAGCCCCTTATGATAGTATGGATATTGTCAGGAGTGGTACTATTGCTAATAGCAGATGCGATAAATATCGGACCGTTTTAAAAAGGAGAGATACTATGAAATTTGCAATTATAGGTGCAGGAAATACAGGCGTAGCAATGGCAGGTCATCTGACCACATTGAATCAGCAATTTCGCCTTTACGATAGAAATAAGCAAAAGGTTGAAAAGATAAAAAAAGAAGGCATTGTGTTAAAGGGTGTCCTTGAAGTTGAAACCGACGTAGAAATAACCGATGATATTGAATTCGCCATTGAAGGCGCAGATTACATCATGGTGATGACCACTGCAAACGGTCATAGGGAAATAGGAGAGCAACTGGCGAAATACGTCACCGACTCACAAGTAATACTTATCTTTAACGGTAATTGGGGCGCAGTGGAAATAAAGGAAGAGTTGAAAAAGGCTGGCAAGGACAAGATCGTCATAGCAGAAACGGGAGCGCAAATATATATCAGCGCCCATATAGAACCGGGCCAGGCTGAATTGATGACTATAAAGAAGGCCATAGATATAGCCTCCATCCCCTCTGATGCAGTTGACAGGATAACAGAGGAACTAAAGGATATATATCCTCAATTCAATGCAGTGTCCAACGTCCTGGAAACATCAATAAACAACTCCAATCCCACATATCACCTGCCCATCGTCCTATTCAATGCGGCAAGAATAGATGCTAAACAACCCTTTAAATTCTATGGAGAAGGAGCATCGGAAAAAGTCGTCAGATACACTGAGAAGATTGACGAGGAAAGGATGAAAATATGTGACAACTTGGGCATAAAGGGAGTGAGAGCTTTGGACATCATAAACAGTTTCTGGGATGTCAAGCACGACAACATCTATGATACCATGCATTTAAATCCCGTATACAACAAGGGATATGCTCCGCTGACCTTTGAGCACAGATATCTTTCTGAAGATTTGCCCTATGGAATCGGCTCCTTGGTAAAATTGGCACATAAATACGACCTTGAAGTACCCTACTTGGAAAATTTGGTCACATCTCTATCCCTGTTCTTAGGTAGAGATTTCTTGGAAATAGGACCTGATTTTAAAAATTTCAGCGTGGAAGATTATTTATAGAGAACTAAAAAAACTCTCTGATCTATTTGTTAGATTAGAGAGTTTTTTGATTGCTATGCCAACTTCATATCTCCGTCTTTGATCAATCCTTTTTTTCTCATTACTTCATAAATTATAAAGGATATTAGTGCAGGAAGAAAAATTTGGAGGACCAATATCAACATAAATATTTTTGAATTTGACATATAGGGGCTCATTGCATTAAATGTGCCCACTTGTCCCACAAGACCGCTTGTTCCCATTCCGGAACCGAGAGGCGTATTTTCCATTTTAAATACGATGGTGGATACGGGACCCAGTATGGCTGAGGCAAGAGTCGGGGGAATCCAAATCTTTGAGTTTTTTACTATATTTGGCATTTGCAACATACTTGTTCCCAGACCTTGAGCAACTAAACCTTCAATACCGTTATCTCTGTAAGATATAACTGCAAATCCAACCATTTGGCAACAGCATCCCACAGTTGCGGCGCCGCCTGCCAGTCCGCTCAGGGACAACATCATGCAAAGTGCAGCAGATGAAATGGGCAGAGTAAGAGCGACTCCCACTATCACAGATACTAATATTCCCATGATAAGGGGTTGTTGTTCCGTTGAAAACATTATTAGATTTCCGATGGATGTCATTACGGATTGTATGTAAGGTCCTGCAAAGGTCGCAATGATAAGACCTACCAACACTGTAACCGTAGGCGTGATTACTATGTCGATCTTAGTTTCCTTGGAAACTAATTTTCCAAATTCCACAGCGAAAATTGTGGAAATGAAAACGCCTATGGGACCGCCAAGTTCATTTCCTGCAATTCCCACGAGGGTACTTGAAAATAAAACCAGATCCGGAGCCTTTAAGGCGTAAGCTATGGAAACTGCAATAGCTGCTCCTGTTGCTTTTTGAGCAATGGGCCAAACAGTTTCACTTAGAAAAGCGATGTTTAGTTCCGTGCCAATGGTGTTTAATATAGTTCCGACCAACAAGGACGCAAACAGACCGTAGGCCATTGCACCCATGGCATCTATGAAGTAGCTTTTCCAAGATAGGTTGATATTTTTTTTCTTTAAAAAGTCTTTTATTTTTATCACCTCTTTAATCAAATATTATATCACATTTAATTTAGATACATAGTATTCACCTAAATTTCATATATTGTAAATTTTTTTACACAAATTTTACAATAGAGCAGAGCGAACTTTACAATTTGCATCTATAATCAAGATGATTAAAAAAGATTGAAAGGATGAATTATTATCATGAAGTTTATTAATTTGAGAAAGAAGTTGGCGTTAGGATTACTAATAGGTTCTTTAGTGTTTGCTCTTACAGCATGTGGCGGAGAAAAAAACAAGACTGAAGAACCGACAAACA
>JAUNLL010000065.1:0-5769 GCA_030532275.1 Peptoniphilus sp.
ATGAGCCAAATGAACCATTTGAGCCAAACAAGCCAAATGAACCCAATGAACCCAATGAAACAAACAAGCCCTACGAACCCACAGTTGAAGCTCCAAAAGAAGTAGACCAAGAACTTGGCTTTAAGGGAAGTTCAGAAAAGGTCTTACCAAAAACCGGTGATGGATTAAATCCATCAACCTATGGAATAATGGCCCTTGTAGTTGGTTTAGCATTATCCTTCCTAGGCTTAAGATTAAGAAAATATGAAAAATAAAATCGGAAGAATCTTAGTTGTACTAGGCTTTATCCTTATAATATCTTCTTCATTATTTTTGTTTAAACAAAAAAATAAGATCAAACAGAAAAAAGAAGAAGCATTGAACTTAGAGACTCAATTTGAACAAGGACTTTCTAACAAGATCGAGAATGAAAAAGTTGAAAAAGTAGTTCAAGAAAGCCAAGAAGACCACGTACTTCAAAATGATTTGTCAGATATAGACAAAGAATTAAGGGATGAAATTCCCAACTCAGCAGTGGGAGTAATTAGAATTGACAAGATAGGTGTGCTAATGCCAATACTTGACAACACTAGCGAAAAAGCGCTTTTAAGAGGGGCGGGTCTATTAGAAGAAACAGACCTGCCTAGCTCCAAAGACAATACTATTGCAGTCCTTGCAGGTCATAGAGGTGGAAGAAATGAAAGTCTGTCCTTTATAAAAATTGACAAGTTAATCAATGGTGATCAAATTAAAATTACTACTGCTGAAGAAACTCTTTATTACAGCGTAGTTGGTTGGGAAGTCATAGAACCAAATGATTGGAGTAAATTTACTAGAGAAGAAGATAAGGCGAAACTTATTTTAATGGCTTGTCATCCCTATCCTAAAAATGACAAAAGGCTGCTAATCAAGTCAGAACTCATCGACAGTAAAACAACTGATGAAATAGCAGCAGATTAAAACTCTAAGACTTATAAGAATTATTATAGGAAACTTATTTTATAATTGAATATTTTTCAAAAGAGCTTTTTACAAAAATAAGGCTTGCTAAACAATTCAAGGGTTTGACAAAAACTTTGGGGCTTAAAATTGGAGGACTTAACTTAAGAAATCAAAAAAGGTGAGATAGGTATATACCTATCTCACCTTTTTATTATGTTTGACACAAGGCTTATATGGCAAAATACAGCACAGACTTTAAAATGAAAGTAATGAATAAATGTCTCGAAGGTAATATAGGAAAAGTTTATTAGTTGTATATTTATATGACAAGACATATGCATTGACAATGATGAAGAATAGTGGCACAATGAATATAAAATTGGTTTGGAAATAACCGAAAATCTTGTGAAAAGGAATGAGTAGAGTGAGTATAGAAGAAAAAATAGAGCAGTTAAAGATGGAGAAGGATGCCATTATATTAGCTCACTACTATGTGCCGGCAGAAGTACAAGCAGTTGCAGATTTCGTAGGAGATTCCTATGCTCTTGCGAAAAAAGCAAAAGAGGCACCGCAAAGGGTGATTTGTTTTGCCGGTGTTAATTTTATGGGTGAAAGTGCCAAGATATTAAGCCCTGAAAAGACTGTGTTGGTACCGGACTTGGAGGCTGACTGTCCCATGGCACACATGGTCACGCCGGAAAAGATTAAGGATATGCGTGAAAAGTATGAGGATTTAGCTGTTGTCTGTTATATTAATTCCACAGCTGAAATCAAAGAATATTGCGATGTAACTGTAACCAGTTCCAACGCTCTCAAGGTGGTAAGTCAGCTTTCGGAAAAGAACATTTTCTTTGTTCCCGATGAAAATTTAGGACGTTACATTGCTCAGCAACTTCCCGAAAAGAATTTCATCTTTAACGACGGTTATTGTCATGTGCATGCCGCCCTTACAAAGGAGCAGGTTGCAGCGGAAAAGGAACGCCACCCTGCAGCAAAGGTCTTAGCTCATCCGGAATGTACCGGTGAAGTTCTTCAGCTGGCGGACTATATTGGAAGCACCAGCGGCATTATCAATCATGCCACTGAAAGTGATCATGATGAGTTTATTATCTGCACAGAAAATGGTGTGGCCTATGAATTAAAACAAAAAAATCCCACAAAGAAATTTTACTTTATCGATGATGGTCCTCTGTGTCCTGATATGAAGAGAATAACCCTTGAAAAGCTGGTGAATTCTCTGGAAAGTCTGTCACCGACAATAGAGATGAATGAAACCAAGATACAGCAGGCAAAGGCTCCCTTGGAACGCATGCTGGAATTGGCGAAATAAACGGATGAAGTCATGAAAAGAAAACAACAACAATATGATGTTATAATCGTAGGAACGGGCGCAGCGGGGCTTTTTTGTGCTCTGCATCTGCCGTCGGATCTAGATGTGCTGATGATTACAAAGGATAAACTTGAAAACAGCGATTCCTATTTGGCTCAAGGTGGTATTTGTTGCATGGTAGATGAAGATGACTTCGACAGCTATTATGAAGATACTATGAAAGCGGGCCATTATGAGAATAATCCCAAGGCTGTAAGAAGTATGATTATGGGTTCTCAGCATACTATTCGAGAGTTAATTGATTTTGGTGTGGATTTTGATAGAGATGAGAAGGGAAGACTGAACTTTACAAGGGAAGGTGGACATTCCAGATATAGAATTCTGCATCATCAGGATGTAACAGGCAAAGAAATCGTCACCAAGGTAGTAGATAGGGTGAAGGAACGCAGCAATGTTACTGTTCGGGAATACATAGAAATGATTGATCTTGTGACGGATAATAACTGCTGTTACGGGATTGTGGCAAGGGATTCTGATGGCCAAGAGGAGATACTTTCTGCAAAGGCGGTGGTACTGGCAACGGGGGGACTAGGTGGATTGTTCGATCACTCCACTAATTTTTCTCACATTACAGGAGACAGTTTTGCCATTGCCTTGCGACATAAGGTTCAATTAAAGGATATCTCTTATATTCAGATTCATCCGACGGCGCTGTATTCTAAAAAACAGGGACGTAAATTCCTTATTTCCGAGGCGGTTCGTGGAGAGGGAGCCAAGCTGATTAACGAAAAAGGTCAGCGGTTTACCGATGAATTGAAGCCGAGGGATATTGTTGCAGCAGCTATAAAAAAGGAAATGGAACGCCAGGGAACGGATCATGTGTATTTGAGTTTTGAGGATATACCCAAGGAGCAAATATTAAGTCATTTTCCCAACATTTATGAAAGATGTTTGGAAGAAGGATATGATATCACCAAGGAGCCGATACCCGTAACGCCGGCTCAACACTATTTAATGGGCGGTATTTTGGCCGATACCAATGGAAGGACGTCAATGGATAAGTTGTATGCCATTGGAGAAACAGCCTGCAACGGTGTCCATGGAGCCAATCGACTGGCCAGCAATTCTTTGTTGGAAAGTCTTGTTTTCGCAGAAAATGCGGCGCTGGCCATTGGAGAAGAAACTAGTGGTAAGGGAAAAGATTTAGGTTTCATAGCGACTATTGCGAAAAAGTTGCCTATTATTTACCAAGAAAAAAAGGGATTGGAACGGAAAAATAAAGAATTAGTATTGTCTGAAATTAGAAAGCAAGGGAAAGAGTTCTATGAACAATGGAGTAACATTTAAAGTTAATATAGATACCTATATTACCATGGCTCTTCAGGAGGATATCAGCTGGGGAGATGTAAGTACAGAGGCTATTTGCGCCGAGGATGAAAAGGCGTCTGTGGAGTTAATTGCTAAGGCTGATGGGGTTCTTTGCGGTCTGGATGTCTTTGCAAGAGTCTTCACCTTATTGGAAGAAACCAGTCACTTTGAGACTTCATATAAGGATGGAGATCAGGTGAAAAATGGACAGTTGATCGGAGTAGTGAGGGGAAAGGTGGAAACTTTGCTGTCGGGAGAGCGCACTGCACTAAACTATTTGCAACGAATGAGCGGCATTGCAACTATGACCAGACAGTACAGCAAAATCCTAGAACCCTACAAGACGGTATTATTGGATACTCGCAAAACCACTCCTAATATGCGCATCTTTGAAAAGTATGCTGTGCGCATCGGAGGCGGTAAAAACCACAGGTACAATTTGTCTGACGGAGTGATGTTAAAGGACAACCATATTGATGCGTGTGGCGGTATTACAGCGGCTGTTGCCAAGGCTAGAGATTATGCACCCTTTGTTCGAAAAATCGAAGTGGAAACGGAAAATTTGGATATGGTGGCAGAAGCCTTAGAGGCAGGAGCAGATATTATCATGTTGGATAATATGGATAATGAAACTATGAAAAAAGCAGTGGCTCTCATCGACGGTCGTGCAGAAACTGAATGTTCCGGCAATGTGACAGAAAAGCGACTGAGAGAAATTGGAGAAATCGGTGTTGATTATGTGTCCATCGGGGCGTTGACCTATGGAGCGCCCATTATGGATTTATCCATGAAGCATCTTACCGTGGAAAAAGAATCATAGGGTTTTTACTAATCCAAGGAAGGAGCGGTATTGGTGAAGGGAGAAATTAGAAGACAGAAAATAATCGATATATTGGAAAAAAGCGGGGAAGCTGTATCAGGAACGCTGTTGGCAGAGAAATTAGGTGTCAGCCGTCAAGTTATCGTACAGGATATTGCACTGTTACGAGCCTCTGAAGAAGAAATTTTATCTACGTCCAGAGGCTATTGCATTAAAGAAGATACAGGGAAACTGACCCGTCGTTTTCGAGTGCGACACAGTTGTGACGACCTGGAAAGGGAATTGAATATTTTTGTTGATGCAGGTGGCAAGGTTTTAGATGTTATTGTGGAAAATCCGGTTTATGGAGAGATTAAAGGGGATTTGAATTTATCCAGTCGACGTGATGTACGACAGTTTGTAAATAAAGTACAGGAAAATCGAGCTGTTCCTCTGTTAACTCTTGCCGACGGTATTCACCAGCATACAATTGAGGCAAATAATGCGGAAATCATGGAAGAAATCCATGAGGAGCTGAAAAAAGCCGGGTATTTAATAGATGGAGATATGTAAGATTTTATGATAGAAAGGTTCTTCGAAAAAGAGGTTAGCTCTTGTGGGAGAACTTTTTTGTTTGGGAAATTTGTGCTTGTAGGGATGAAGCGATGAAAAAACAAATTTTATGCAAAATAAAATGAGGTAGAAATACCTCATTTTTTAAGTTCTAAGTCCAGATCTACCAAGATCGGATTTATTTGTTCTTTTTTCAGTTTTGTATGCTCTATGGCGAGTTTTTTAAATCGCTCAGGCTCAGATGTGGTGAAGAATTTTATGCTGCCTTCCTTAGAATCGGAGAAGGCATCTAGTTTTTCCAAGGTTTCCTTCAGCTTGAGAGCAGTGTTGTGAGCTGGGTCCACTAAAAATACGTCCTTGCCCATTTCCTTGAATATTTTTTTAAAGTTCGCCTTTGCAAGGGGGTAGTGTGTACAACCGAAAACTAGCGTATCATATTGGAAATCGCCAAAATCATCGATGTATTTTTTGATGACTTCCTTGCCTATATCGTCTAAACTGTGACCGTCTTCAATGGCGGGTACCAAGTCCGTAAAGGCAACGGAACGCACTTCAATTTCGGGATTGATATCATGAATGTATTTTTCATACAGACCTTTGTTGATTGTGGCATTGGTTCCCGATACGGCTATTTTTCCGTTCACCGTGACGTTTGCAGCATCGACGCTGCCAGGTGTTATTACATCTATTATGGGAAAATCAAAGTTGTCGTAGAGATTTTGAAGACCGCAGGAGCTGACTGTATTGCAGGCTATGACCACCGCCTTTAAATTCTCTC
>JAUNLL010000065.1:5779-6088 GCA_030532275.1 Peptoniphilus sp.
GATTTTTTAGAGTATTCTCTTATCACATCGACACTTTTTACACCGTAGGGCATTCGCAAGGTGTCGCCGATGTATACATAATTTTCATTCGGAAGTAGTTTTATCAGTCTATTCAGCACGCTCAGTCCGCCGACGCCGCTATCAAAGATTCCAATAGATCTGTCATCCATTTTAACTACTCTCCCTTCTAATTTTAATCTAGACTAATATTTTAACATAAAGCTAAGAGTATTTTAAGAAATATTTATTAAAGGGGGCAACAATATTGTAAAAACCTTGAAAGCTGTGAATTTTAAATATATAATAGTA
>JAUNLL010000066.1 GCA_030532275.1 Peptoniphilus sp.
CTTTGTGACGATCTAAATTTAGATGATATAGTTAAATAAAAATCTAAAATCATTATAAAAATTAATAGGATTGTTTTGTTTAGGAAGAAATAAGAACTAAATATATTAGAAGTAATTCACCAAATACTATGTAAAGGTCGGTATGTATCAGATGTTATATAAAAATAGAATATACTATGTTGCTGTACCGACCTTTTAAATGCCGATGAATGAGTTATACAATATAAAGTTAAGTTGAAGAGTAGTCTTTAAGAGCTTTCTAAATTAAAGCAAAACACCTTGGAAAGTTAAAGTATCTGTTGAGATATTTTACTACTGAGGAAGAAAATTTAATTATGCAAATTACAGTAAACAACTAAATAATCTCGTAAAAGCTGTTTTTAGGAGGAACTATGATAAACGAAAATATGAGCTCAAGGGAAATGCTCAATGTTCTACTTGATGAACATTATGCAAATGCCTTTAAAGCGAAAGAAGAGAATAGACCTTTGGGATGGGTTTCTTCAAACTTCCCTCAGGAATTTATTGAAGCCATGGATATAGATGTCGTATATCCTGAAAACCAAACGGCTGCAATATCTGCAAAGCATGAATCTATGGATATGATTAAGATATCTGAAGAACTGGGTTATTCAAATGATATTTGCGGATATGCAAGAACTAGCCTTGGATTTATGGAGAAAAAAGATAGCAAAAGCTTAAATATGCCCATGCCTGACTTCCTATTGTGTTGCAACAACATATGCAGTCAATTGATGAAGTGGTTTGAAAATATTTCTTACAGCTTGAATATTCCAATGTTTTTGTTGGATATTCCCTTTAATAATGAATATGACATTACAGAATCCAGAGTTGAATATATGAAAAAACAGGCTCATGATTTAGTCAGTTTTTTAGAAAATATTTCAGGCAAAAAATTTGATGAAGAAAAATTCAACAAGGTTTGTGAAGTTTCAAATGAAACTGCCAGACAATGGAAACGTGTTGAAAGAGCGTGTTATCATGTTCCATCTCCTGCCAATGGATTCCACTTATTCAACTATATGGCGCTGATGGTTTGTGCCAGAGGAAAGGCAAGCACGGCAAAATGCATAGAAAAATATGCAGATGAGTTGGAACAAGTAATAAAAGAAAAGAGAAGCCTTTTTAAGGGAGAAGAAAAGCACAGAGTTATGATGGAAGGTATCGCCTGCTGGCCCTATTTAAGTCATAATGCCAAGTATCTCCAATCTAAGGGAATGAACGTAGTAGGTTCAATCTACTGTCAAACATGGGGAAGGATGTATGATAATTTCACAGAATTGCTAAAATCCTATTCAAACGTTCCTGACTGTATCAACCTCGAAAGAGCAGTAGACAGAAGAACCGACATCGTAAAAGACTCGAAGAGTGATGCGATGGTCGTTCATATAAATAGAAGTTGTAAGATTTGGGACGGATTTTTATTTGAAATGATAAGAAGAATTTCTGAAAATACAGATGTTCCCTATGTGTACTATGATGGAGATCAGTCAGATCCGAGATGTTATTCAGAAGCGCAGTTTGAAACAAAGATAGATGGATTTTCTGAAATGATTGAAGAATTGAAAAAAGGTGCATCCTATGAGAACAATTAATGATATATATAAAAAATTTGAAAGTGTTAGCTTAAATACACTTGAATATGCCAAAAAATTAAAGCAAGAAAATAAAAAATTAGTAGGCTGTGTACTTGAGTTTTATCCGGAGGAATTAATTCACTCCCTAGGATTTGAGCCTATACCTCTATGGGGATCTAAAAATAAGATAAGTGATGCAAGAACTTATTTGCCTAGCTTTTACTGTTATCCCTTACAGTCAGTTTTACAAAGTGCCATAGATAAGGAGTTGGATATATTTGATGCGGTACTGGTACCGGTGCTCTGCGACTCTTTAAAGGCCTTCGGTCAGAACTTAAAGGTTGTATTAAAGGATAGGTCCATACCCTTCGTGTATCCTCAAAACAAATCCACTGACCACAGTCTGAACTTTTTAAAAGCTGAATATCTTCAAATAATTGAAAAACTTGAAGCATTAACGGGAAGTAAATTTGATGAAGCAAAACTTGCTGAGTCCATGAAATTATACAATAAGAGAAATTCCCTCATAAGAGAATTTAAAGCCATATCAATGCATAAAGAATCTATAAGCCCTAAATTGAGAAGTGTGATCATGAGAGCGGGAACAGTGCTTAATGTTGAAGAATATAACGAAGACATGGAGTTCATTATTGAAACTTTAAAGCAAGAAGAAGATGTGACTTTAAAAAACAGGGTCGTTCTTTGCGGAATTCAATGCTCTGATGAAAAGTTCTTAGATCTACTTGAAGAAAATGGAATTTCAGTAGTTGAAGATAACTTATTATCCGAATCAGAACAGTACAGCATAGATGGCTTAATAGATGAAGGGGATCTACTTGCAGGCCTTTGCCAAAGATGGGAAAAACTTTCTTCAACATCTCTGTCATACAGCACTAAAAAGGAAAGATTTGACCATATTAAAGATTTGGTTAACAGGTCTGATGCACAAGGTGTAATCATAATTGAGACTAAATTCTGTGATCCGGAATATTATGATTATCCATTACTAAAGAAATATTTAGATGACAATTCCATAAAAAGTCTTTTTGTAGAAATAGATAATTTCACAAAGGGCAACGTGTCTGTAAAGATAGAAACATTTTTAGATATATTAAAAGAGGGTGTCCATGAAAAAAATTCTTGATGGAGTAAAAGTAGTTGAATTTGCAACATTTGTAGCTGCGCCAATAGCATCGAAATTATTGGCGGAGTGGGGAGCAGAAGTAATAAAAGTTGAAAATTACAGCAGGGATCCCATGAGAAAGGTTGGAGCTCTTGCAAAACTTCCCACAGAAGATAACAAAAATCCGGGATTTGACAATATGAACGGATTCAAGAAGTCCATATCAATCAACTTAAAGGATGAAGAAGGAATAAAGGTATTAAAAGATTTAATTAAGGATGCGGATATTTTCATTACTAATTACAGAAAAGGTGCATTGAGCAAAATGACGCTTACCTATGAAGATTTGTTAAAGGTAAATGAAAAGATAATCTATGCATCTGTATCGGGATATGGGGAAACAGGACCTGAGGAATACAAGCAAGGTTACGACATAACCTCATACTATGCAAGGGGAGGAGTAAGCGGAACATTAAACGACATAGATTCCTATCCCTTAAACACAGTACAGGCCTTTGGAGATTTTCAAGTAGGAACATACTTGATATCGGGTATTTTGGCGGCCCTATACAAAAAGCATACTAAAGGCGAGGGAGAATACCTCAATGTAAGCATATACAATACGGCGATTTTCAATTTGGGATACCCCATAATGGCATCTCAATTTGGATTTAAATATCCGATTTCAAGATTTAAAAATCCAAATCCGCTACAAGGCTCCTATAGGACGAAGGACAATAGATGGATTCAATTTGCAATAGCAATCTACGATAGAGATTTTCCCAAGGTGTGCGAAGTCATAGGAAGAGAAGACCTCATAGAGGTTGAATCCCTGGCGAAATTTGAAAATATCGTAAAAGACCCTGAAAAATTAGTTAGGATTTTAGACCAGGAAATCCCAAAAAAAGATGCAGACACATGGGTAAAAGAGATGAATGCCAGAGACATACCCTGCGAAAAGTTGGTGCATTGGGATGAAATACTCCTGGACGAACAAGCCTTTGCAAGTGATTGTATCGGCAAGATTGACTATGGCGATGAAGAAGTAAAGTTTATAAAATCTCCGGTTAAATTCAAGACATTAGGAAAGTACGATGTAAAGAGAGGACCTTTATACGGAGAGCATACGGAAGAAATTTTAAAAGATATAAATTATACGGAAGAAGAAATAAACCAATTGAAAAATAAGGATATTATTAGAGGAAATGTATGAAAAAAGATTACATGAATAAATTAATAAGAAATTCTGTAAGAGAATTTTCTCAAAAATACTTAAGACCGGCAGCCAGCATGATAGACGAAACTAAAGAATACCCTGATGAGCTTTTTAAGGAAATGGCAAAGAGAAATTACATGGGTGTTACTCTACCGAAGGAATATGGCGGTGTAGGACTTGGATTTGAACAGTTTGTAATAGTTATAGAAGAAATAGCAAGAGCTTGCGGATCTTCAACTATGCATATAACATCTCCAAATACATTAGTCGGTCATACTATAAAGAATTTTGGAACAGAAGAACAAAAGAGAAAATATTTAGTACCCATAGCAAAGGGAGAAAAAGTAGGAACATTTGCCATGTCAGAACCAAATGCAGGTTCAGATGCATCAGCGCTGGAGACTGTTGCAAGAAAGGTAGATGGAGGATATGTAATAAACGGTAGAAAAACCTTTATAACATCAGGACCTACTGCAGATTTCGTGGTAGTATTTGCCATTACATCTGAAGATATTAACAAAAGAGCCGTAACTGCATTTTTTGTGGAAAAGGGTGCTGAAGGTCTTACAGCAGGAAAACCTGAAAGAAAGATGGGAATGAACGGTTCAAAGACGAGCGATATAATTCTTGAAGATGTTTTTGTCACTGAAGATGCAATACTGGGAGAAAAAGATAACGGATTTGCCATGGCCATGAGAGGCCTTGACTGCGGACGTATAGGAGTTGCAGGTCAAGCTGTTGGAATAGCTCAGGCAGCCCTTGATGAAGCTGTGAAATTTACAAAGGGAAGAAGACAGTTCAATAGAAGGATTGCTGATTTCCAAGGAGTTCAATTTATGCTTGCAGATATGCAGACAAGAGTTCAAGCTGCAAGGCTTTTAGTAAAGGAAGCAGCTATTAAATTCGACAAGGATCAATCAGCTACCCAAGAAGCTTCAATGGCGAAATACTATGCCACAGAAACAGCTTTTAAGGTTGCATCAGATGCTTTGCAATTACACGGAGCATATGGATATGTAAAAGATTATCCCATAGAGAGAATCTTCAGAGAATCCCGTGTTACAACAATTTATGAAGGAACCAGTCAGATACAGCAAATAGTAATTGCAAGAGAGTTACTTAAGGATTGAGGTGTGATTGTGAAAATAACAGTTTGTTTAAAGAATGTACCGGTTAGCAATAAAATTGTTGTCGATAAAAAGAAAAACAGCCTGGTGAGAAGCAAGATAGAGCAAAAAATAAACCCCTGTGATTTAAGTGCTCTAACCATAGTAGTAAAGATAAAGGAACTTCTCAAAGATGTATTTATAGAAATTGTTTCAATGGATGCCGGAATGGATCTTCAAAATTTTTATGAAGCCATAGCATTGGGAGCTGATAAAGTAACAATTCTCTCCGATAGAGCCTTTGCGGGAAGTGATGCCTGGGCTACTTCAAATGTCCTTGGAAAATACCTGTCTACTAATGATTCGGACTTCATATTTGTAGGTATGGAATCAGAAGACGGACACACAAGACAAATAGGTCCAAGACTAAGTGCTAAGCTGGATAGAAATTTTGTTTCAAATGTATGCGATGCTGAAATGAAGGAAGATGAACTCATATTAAAGAAGATTGAAGAAAATCAAGATATAGTTTCCTTTGTTCCGGAAAAAAGTCAAGTTTTTGGAATTTTAAGCACAGAAGTGGACAGCTTCATAAGCCTTGAAAACATAGTAGATGCCATAGATGCTTCACCCATAGAAATAATTAACAACTCAGTTCTAAATTGTGAAGCGGAAAGAATAGGATTAAATAATTCCAAGACAAAGGTTACAAAAATATATAGAGAAAAGAAGAAAAATGAAGTTTCATATATAAATCCGGATTATGAAAGCATAAATACATTTGTAAGAGATAAGATATTTAAAGAGGTATTGAATGAAGGATAAAATACTTACAATAATAGATTTTGATGACGGCCTTGACTTTGCCGGTGATATTATTTCAGCGAGCATTAATATGTCTGAGAAGCTGG
>JAUNLL010000067.1 GCA_030532275.1 Peptoniphilus sp.
AACCCACGACACCTGGTTTTGGAGACCAGTGTTCTACCAACTGAACTATACCCCTTAATTTACATATTCATTATAACAACAAAATAAAGTTTACCAAATTTTTATAATTAAATCAAGCATCAATTTGTTTTTATGTAATCTTTTATTTCTTCAAATTTTTTCTCGCCTATTCCTCCAACATTCATTATATCTTCTATTCTGTTAAAGGATTTGTTTTTTCTGTAATTTATTATTTTTTCAGCTGTCTTAGGTCCAATCCCGGGTAAATTTTCAAGCTCATTTACATCAGCTGTATTGATGTTGACTTGTTCTGCAACATTGCTTGAAAATGTTGAATTTACACTTACCTCTCCCACTGCCGGCACATAAACCCTTTCTTCGTCTTGAAGTTTCTTTGCCAAATTTATGTTATCGATATCCGCATCTTCATACATACCACCGGCTGCATTTATGGCGTCGATAACTCTTGCATCAGATTTGAGCTTGATCAGTCCGGGATGCTTCACTTGACCGCATACATGTATGTATATATCCTCGCTATCTTCCTTTAAAACATCATCATTGCCTACGGATTTTAATTTATCTTCATCTATTTTGATGTCGGAGACAAGTGTATTTGCATCCTTAAAGGCGTGATTATCATAGGTAACTTTTATTACAAATATGAGCAAAACAAATAAAATTCCAAATATAATTTTCTTTTGGTTGTCGAAGAAATCACTCATAATTAATCACCCAATAATATATTATAATTATTATACCTCATTTTCCTATTTTTATCATATGGTATAATTTAAATGAGGTGAAATTATGAAATTTAAAGAAAAATTGTATAAATATTCGGAGTTGATAATAAAAAAAGGTCTAAACATTAAAGAGGGCGATATTTTAGTCATAAGATCTCAAGTAAAAAACATAGATTTTGTAAATATACTTGCTGAAATCGCTTTTAAAGAAGGTGCATCAGATGTGAAGATCAACTTCAGAGATGAAAACTTTTCAAAATTAAGATACGAATATGTTTCCGAAGATGTGCTAAAGGATATTCCCCAACATTTTGTAGATGAACAAAATTACTACATGGATAAAAAAGCTAAATTTTTGTCCCTAACAGGCGAAGATCCCAACCTCTTTAAGGATATAGATTCGGAAAAACTGAAAATCTCAATGATTGCAAATTCAACTGCACTGAAAAGTTTCAGCGATAAAATGATGAATAACGAAACTTCCTGGTGCGTTGCAGGGGCAGCTGTTAGCAGTTGGGCCAAGGTGGTATTTCCCGATTTGAGCGAAGATGAAGCCGTGGATAAATTGTGGGATTTGATTTTCTACACAAGTAGAACAGACTCTGAAGATCCTGTAAAGGAATGGGAAAAGCACATATCAGATTTAAAGAAAAGAAGCGCATTTTTAAATGAATCAAAATTTGCGCTGTTTGAAATAAAAAGTGACAACGGAACGGATTTAAAGTTGAAAATGCCTAAAAACTACTTCTTCGCTGGAGCTGAAGACACAAATGCAGCAGGTGAAACCTTTATTGCAAACATACCCACTGAAGAAGTATTCTCCATGCCCCACAAACTGGGTGTAGATGGCATTGTGTATAACACAAAACCTCTCAATTTAAACGGATCCATTGTTGATGATTTCTTTTTGAAGTTTGCAGATGGAAAAGTTGTGGATTTCCATGCTGAGGTTGGTTATGAAGTGCTTAAAAATCTTCTTGATACAGATGAAGGAGCAAAAAGACTTGGCGAAATCGCCTTTGTTCCCTATGATTCTCCGATTTCAAACACAAATGTAATGTTCTACAATACGCTTTATGATGAAAATGCATCCTGCCACTTGGCACTTGGCAAAGCCTATCCAAGTTCCATAAAGGGAGGAGATAAACTCTCCGCCGAAGAACTTGAAGCTCTGGGAGCAAATGATTCTCTCGTTCACGTCGATTTCATGATTGGCGATAAAAGCACCAATATCTGGGGTTATACAGAAGACGGAGAGAAAATACAGATTTTTAAGGATGGTAATTTCATAATTTAGTAGGCTTAATATTAAATCTCGAATAAGAAATTTTGCAATTAAGTCGTAAATTTACATTTTGTCCTAGTCCCGAGTCAATATTAAAATAAGTGTTTTTTATTTTATATAGACCTTTGGAATACTTTGGGAAGAATTTAAAATCGTGATCTATTATTTGTCCAAAATAAGGTAATCTTACCTGTCCTCCATGTTTATGACCGCTTAGCACCAAGTCGTAAGATGCTTTCGAAGTCATAAAGGTTTGAGGATTATGGCAGACTAAAACAGCATAGGGTTCACTTTTGGGCTCTTTAACTGCCTTATTTTCAAAACTCATTCCGGATAAGAAAACTTTATCATCAAAAAGACTTAAACAAATATTTGCATTGTTTAAGTCTTTTATATTGTTTTCTCGAAGCAATGTATGAAACTCACTTTTCAACTGATTTTCAAGCTCATGATTTCCATTCACAAAATAAGTGTTAAATTCACTAAAACAATTTAAAAATTTACTTGTGTTTGAAAAATCTGAAGTTTTTCTTGAAATTATATCTCCCGTTAAAAATATCAAATGAGGATCAAAATCTTCTATACTCTTTTTTAACTTATTTAAATTCACTAGAGCATTATCATGAAAATCTGAAATCTGAATAATTCTTAAATCATTTTTTACCTTATTTGTGTAAATGTTGTGAGTATATATCTTGAATTTTGAAATTTGAAAATAATTATACGCAAAAATAAGAATTAATATAGATAATATTATCAATTAGTGCTCCTGTTTTTATGGATAAGGACAATTCCTACAGCCATTAAAACTAAACTCACGATTTGAGAAATTCTGAAGGGTCCAAAATATAGCGAGTCAGTCCTTAATCCTTCTATCAAAAATCTTCCTATGCCATATATTATCAGATACAGGCTGAATATATGACCGTCGAATTTTTTCTTTTTATACATATAGAAATACAAAAATAAAAATATTCCCACATCTAAGATGGATTCATATAAAAAGGTGGGATGAACCATCATTCCATCGACTTCTATCGCCCATGGCAGAGTGGTTTCTCCTCCGTGAGCTTCGCCGTTTATGAAATTGCCCCACCTGCCTATGCCCTGTGCCAGTGCAAGTCCCGGCGCTAATGCATCTGCCAGCTTAAAAAAAGACAGTTTTTTTACTCTTGCAAATACGTAGAGGACCACCATTCCTGTGAGTATTCCGCCATATATTGCAAGTCCGCCATTTCTTATGGCAAATAATTCATCTAAATGTTGCGAATAATAATCCCATTCAAAGGCAACATAGTACAGTCTTGCTCCAATCACCCCGAACAGTATTACATATAATGCAAGATCTGAAATAACTCCATCATAAAGTTTTTCTCTATCGGCAAGTTTGCTCGCAAAATATATGCATAATGATGCTCCTATGGCGATGAGCACTCCATACCACATTATATCTATTCCAAAAATACTAAAGGCCACGGGATTAATTTTCATCGTTGTACTCCTCTATTATGGCAACTCCGGAGCTTGCTCCTATCCTAGTCGCACCTGCATTTATCATTTCAAGGGCCTTTTTCAGATCTCTTATTCCTCCCGAGGCTTTAATTTGCATTTTTTCCGAAATATTTTCTTTCATGAGTTTTATATCCTCTGCCTTTGCACCCTCTTTAGAAAATCCCGTAGAGGTTTTTACGAAATGTGCTCCTGCTCTTGTGCATATTTCACATGCCTTTGCAATCTCTTCCCTATCTAATAAACAGGTTTCAAGAATTACCTTAACTGTTCTGCCCTCTGATACTTCCACTATATTCTTGATTTCATTTTCCACCAAGTCGTATTTTTTAGATTTTAAAAATCCGATGTTTATTACCATGTCTATTTCTTCAGCACCCTTTTCCAAAGCATTTTTCACTTCAAATTCCTTGACCTTGGAATGGGATGCTCCCAAGGGAAATCCTATAACGGTGCATACTTTTACATCGCTTTTGTCAAGTAACTCACTTGCCAAAGCAACCCAGCAGGGATTGACACACACGGATTTAAAATCGTATTTTAGGGCTTCTTCGCAAAGTTTTTTTATGTCTTCTTCCTTTGCATCAGGTTTAAGGAGGGTATGATCTATCATCTTATTCAATTTCACTTGTGATCTCTCCTCCCCACAATCTGTAAATCCTATTTTCTTTAAAATCATAATCGACTTTATCCAAAAGCTCCATTATTTTTTCATTTTCTTCGTTTATGGGATATTCGTCGGTGTTATCTATTTCTACAATGGAATGCTTTTTGCATGATGTAACTTTGAAGAAGTGATCCAATACCAATTCAGAACCTGTAAATTGATGCTCTTGTCTTGGTGCTCCTCCATTTATCAGAGCAACGCCTATTTTCTCCTTAATGGGTGGCAATTTTAAAATATATTTTCTACACCAATAAACTTGCGTCCTGTCCACAAAGTTCTTTGCAAGTCCGGACAATGAATTAAAGTATATGGGTGTTGCCAGAATTATCATGTCAGCTTCTTCTATGTCTTTATAAACTTCCGTCAAATCATCTTTAACTATACAGAAGGGTTTTTTTGCACAGCCGTAACAGGAGATGCATCCGCTGAATTTTAAATCCTTTAAAATGACCTCTTTGTACTCATCCTTTTCCTTTACTACTCTCTTTTTAAAAATATCCAATAATTTATGGGTGTTCTTATTTTTCCTGGATGAACCCATGATGGCAAGTATCTTCATCAATTACTCCTCTTCCCAGTTTGTGTAGACTTCTTGTACGTCATCATTGTCCTCTAGGGAATCAATTAGTTTCTCAAGTTTCTTGATATCTTCTTCATCGCTTAGAGATGAATAGTTTTGAGGAATATAAGTTATGTCCGATTGAATGAATTCATAGCCTTCCTTTTCCAATCCGTTTCTTACAGTGTGGTAGTCTTCAGGCTCCGTCAATATTTCAAAGACCTCTTCTCTTTCTATTACATCCAGCGCTCCGTATTCTATGGCGTGCATCATCAGGGTTTCAGCATCTATTTCATCTGTTCTTTCAATACCGATTTGTCCTCTTTTATCAAACATAAAGGAAACGCAACCCGGTTGTCCGAGATTTCCTCCGTTTTTATCGAATAAATGCCTTATATCCGGTGCAGTTCTGTTTCTGTTGTCAGTCAAACATGTTACCATTACAGCTATCCCTGCAGGGCCGTATCCTTCATAGGTTATTTGTTCGTAATTTGCATCTGAGCCTTCTCCGCTCCCTTTTTTGATTGCTCTCTCTATATTATCATTGGGCATATTTTCTGCCTTTGCTTTATCGATTGCTACCTTTAATGAAGGGTTGTAGTTAGGGTCAGGGCCGCCTTCTCTAACAGCTACTATTATATTTCTTCCCAGTTTTGTAAAGATTCTGCCTCTTTTAGCATCTTCTTTACCTTTTCTGTTTTTGATATTATTCCATTTAGAATGTCCTGCCATTTAAATCTCCCTTTCAAATAAATTTACATAAAATATTTTATCATAATGACCCTTTAATTTCATCTTTAACGGGTATAAAAAAACTTCCTATACAGGAAGTTTTCAATCTACATTTACTATTTCTTTTCCGTCATAATATCCACAACTTGGACATACTCTGTGTGGTAATTTCGGCTCATGGCAATTAGAGCATTCTACCACAGTGGCTTTATTTAATCTATAAGAAGATGCTCTTCTCTTATTTTTTCTTTGTTTTGAAG
>JAUNLL010000068.1 GCA_030532275.1 Peptoniphilus sp.
GTAGATGCACTAGTGGAGGAAATTTCCAGAGAGGTTCCTTACTTGAAAAATAGGCCCACATCCATCTATATTGGAGGCGGAACGCCCACAGCACTATCCACAGAACAAATTTATAAACTGCTCAAAGTCATAGAAGATAATTTCAAAAGACCCATTGAATACACAGTTGAATGTGGAAGAGCGGATACCTTAAACGAAGAAAAATTAACTTTGCTCAAGGATTTCGGAGTGGAGAGAATAAGTTTAAATCCGCAGAGCGCCAAGGAGAGCATTTCGAAAATCATCAACAGACCTATGGATTTGAAAGACTTTGAAAAGAAGTATGAAATTGCTAAAAAATTAGGATTTGATTCCATAAATATGGATTTAATACTTGGATTGCCCACGGAAAGGGCTGAAGATATGATCAGAAGCATAGAGTATGTTTCAGACTTAAGAGCTGAAAATATAACTATACACAACTTGTCGCTGAAAAAGGGTTCAAAACTTTTTGAAAAAAATTACCACTTTGAAAGCTCGATAGACGATGTAATTGAATTTTCCAAAAAATACTTGCATGAAAAATCCTATAACCCTTACTATATGTATAGACAAAAGAAGATAATTGGAAATGGAGAAAATATAGGATACTCACTACTCGGAAAAGAATGTATTTACAATATATTGATCATAGAAGAAGTACAGGACATAGTGGCCTTTGGCATGGGTTCCGCATCTAAATTTGTAAGTGAAGACGGAAAGGTCAATCAAGTTTTGAATTTTAAGAATTTAAGGGATTATTTAAATAGGAAAGACGAAGTTTTCAACAGAAAGTTGAAGTATTATACAAATCGGAGTTGAAAAATGTTACTTTGTGATTTATTAAAAAATGTTGAAACAGTTGATTTTAAGGGAACAATTGATAATAGTTTTGATATTGAATCGATTTGCCATAACAGCAAAGCCGCATCTGAAAATTCTTTGTTTGTAGCCATAAAGGGCTATGTAACCGACGGGCATAAATATATATCCGATGCTCGTAAAAGAGGAGCCGTCGTGGCTGTTGTGGAAGAATTCAGCGATGTGGATATTGCACAGATAAAAGTCGAAAATTCAAGGATTGCCTTGGCGGATATTTCCAAAAATTTTTATGGAGATTCGTCAAAGAAGTTGAATGTAACAGGTATCACAGCTACAAACGGCAAGACTACAACAAGTTTTATGGTTGACAAAATTTATAGAGATGCGGGGTACAAGACCGGTATCATCGGTACTGTATTTACAAAGTATGATGAAGTCATGATTCCATCCATACTTACCACTCCCGAGTCCATCGAACTTCAAGAAACATTTAAAAATATGAGGGACAAGGGAGTAGAACGAGTTACAATGGAGGTTTCTTCATCTGCACAGGAATTACATCGAGTGAGAAATATCGATTTTGATATAGTCAGCTTCAATAATTTCAGCAGAGAACATATTGATCAACATGGAAGCTTCGAAAAATACTATGAGTATAAATCCAGGCTTGTAAAATATGCTAAAAAAGATTCAATTGCTATTTTAAATATGGATTTTCAGCATATAGCAAAGTTGGCAGATGAAACTCAAGCGAGAGTTCTCAAGTATTCTCTTGAAAATGACAACTATGACTTTTCAATAAAGGAATTGGATTTGTCAACGGGATTTGGGAAATATAAATTTAATATTTTAAGAGATATGGAATTATCCGGCAAGGAAATAAAAGCACAAAGCTTCAACATAGAGTTAAATGTGGCGGGATATTCCTCCGTCATGAACTCTGTTGCAGCTATTATAATCGCTCTTGCAAACGGAATAGAGCCGGATATAATAGTGAAATCTCTAAGCACCTTTGAAGGCGTGGAAAGAAGATTTGAAATGATCTATGATGCTCAATTTAAGATAATTGACGATCACTATGCAAATGTAAAAAATATAGATGTAACTCTTGAAACTCTTTCAAAAATGGAATATGAAAATTTGAATATGTTGTATGCCATTAGAGGAAGCAGAGGCGTCAATTTAAACAGAGAATGTGCTGAAGCCACTGCAAAATGGTTGAAAGAACTTAAACCCAAGCATTTTTACGCCACTTTGAGCAGAGATGCAGTCGATGAAAAAGATATGGTCAAGGATGAAGAGTTGGCCACCTTTGAAAAGGTTATGGAAGATAGGGGAATAGAATGTAAAATATTTGAAACCTTGGAAGAAGCTGTTAACACCATAATCGACGGAGCAGAAAAAGATGATGCGGTTCTTTTAGCCGGCTGCCAAGGCATGGACAAGGGCGCAAAGTTCGTATATGAGCATATGAAGAACAAGAACATGCTTCAAGATGGAGGAAAATTATATTCTAAGGTATCGGAAAGAACCTGCTAAGTTGACAGTTTAAGAGCTCATGATTATAATAAATTTAGTTATTTGAAAGTTTTGTAAAATTAATATAAGAGGATTACCTAAAAGGTGGTACCGCGAGAATAACTCGTCCCATTTTGGACGAGTTTTTTAGGAGGATTTATGTTAGACAATATAAAGGGTTTAAAAAGATCTCATTACTGTGGAGATTTGGAAGAAAAAAATATCGGCGAAGAAGTTACCGTCATGGGCTGGGTTGCCAAAGAAAGAAATTTAGGATCTATTATATTCTTGGATCTTAGAGACAGAGCGGGAATAGTTCAAATTGTATTTGACGATACCGTAAATGAAGATTTATTTGCAAAGGCCAGCACTCTAAGAGCGGAATTTGTAATTGCCGTTGTGGGAACAGTAAGAATGAGATCTTCAATAAATGAAAATATCAAAACAGGTCATATAGAGATATTGGCAAGAGAACTCAGAATATTGAATAAATCAGAGGTCCCGCCTATTTACATAAAAGACGATGACAATGTATCTGAAGCTATGCGACTTAAATACAGATATTTGGATTTGAGGAAACCTTCAATGCAAAACAATCTGTGGTTGAGATCCAAATTTTATAAAATTACAAGGGACTTTTTCCATGATGAAGGATTTGTGGAAGTGGAAACTCCCATGCTTTCAAAACCGACCCCTGAAGGAGCAAGGGATTATTTAGTTCCCAGCAGAATAAATGCAGGCAAGTTTTACGCATTGCCTCAATCTCCGCAATTGATGAAACAATTGTTGATGGTATCAGGATTAGACAGATATATTCAAATAACAAAATGCTTTAGAGATGAGGATTTAAGAGCAAACAGACAACCTGAATTCACACAAATAGACCTTGAGATGTCCTTTGTGGATATTGACGATGTAATTGCTGTCAATGAAAGATTTATAAAAAGGGCATTTAAGGAAATGTTAAATATAGATGTACAAATACCCTTTAACAGAATGAAATACAGTGAAGCAATGGAAAGATTCGGAGTGGATAAGCCCGATTTGAGATTCGGACTTGAACTCATGGATGTTTCAGACTGTGTGAAAGGATGCGGATTTAAGGTATTTGAATCAGCCGCTGAAAAGGGCAAAAGCGTCAGAGCCATAAATGTCAAAGGAGCAGCAGACAAGATATCCAGAAAGGAAATCGGAAAACTTGAAGATTTTACCAAGGATTTCGGAGCAAAGGGTCTTGCCTGGATGAAGTTTAACAATGGAGAGATTTCATCACCCATAGCGAAATTTTTAAGTGATGAAGCCATTGACAAAATAAAAGAGAAAATGGAAGCGAAAGACGGAGATTTGTTGTTCTTTGTTGCAGACAAAAACAGCGTTGTATTTGACAGTTTAGGAAATTTGAGAAATAAATTGGCCAAGGATTTAGATCTTATAGATAAGGATGATTATAAGATAACTTGGATTACTGAATTTCCACTCTTTGAATACAGCGAAGAAGAAGAGAGATTTGTAGCTAAACACCATCCCTTTACATCTCCCATGGACGAAGATTTACATCTATTTGGCGGAAATATGGAAGACATGAGGGCCAAAGCCTATGATTTAGTAATAAATGGAGATGAAATGGGCGGAGGATCCATAAGAATAAACAATCCGGAAGTACAAAACAAGATGTTTGAAGCCTTGGGATTTGAAGATGAAGAAATTCAAGAAAAATTCGGATTTTTAATTGAAGCTTTTAAATACGGAGCACCTCCTCATGGAGGAATTGCTTACGGATTGGACAGATTGATGATGCTGTTTACAGATTCAAGCAATATAAGAGATGTGATAGCCTTTCCAAAGACTCAATCTGCGACGGATTTATTGACAGAAGCTCCTGCAGAATTAAGCGAAGAAGGATTAAAAGAGGTTCATATTAAAGTTATAGAATAGTCAGGTGGATTTTATGCAAAGAGAAGGAATAGTTATAAAAGTTGTCGAAAATAATATAGAAATAACTACGGTAAGGCCTTCCGCATGTGGAGAAAGTTGTGAAACTTGTTCAGCCAAATGCGCAGAATCAAAGCCGATGACTCAAATCTTTCCAAATACCATAGGTGCAGAAGTGGGGGATAGAGTTATACTTGAAGTCAATAACAAAAATTATTTGAGATATATATTGTTAATATACGCTGTTCCCTTGGTGTTTTTTGTGGTGGGGGTATTTTTAAGCAATATTGTATTAAAAGAAGATAGACAGATATTTTCATTTTTAATAGGTTTGGTATCCATGGCCGCATCCTATGTTGTTATCAAAAAAGTAGATGATAGATATACGGGAATTCACAAAAGTATAATCAATTTAAAAAGGTATTAATATGCAAAAAAATTCAAAGGCGCTCTATGTGATTTGCATTTTAAGCGTAATAGTCTTGGTAATGGCCGTGATTTTTTACGGATATAGCTACTTGCACTTAAATTCATCTCAAGAGCAAAGGGATTTAAACTCTGAACTTACAAAAAAATTAAATGATTTGACAACTGAAGAACAGAATCTTCTCCAAAGCTATGAAGATACTCAAAATAAAATAGCGCAGAAACAAGAATATATTTTAAGCACATATGGATTTGACATAAATGAGAGCATGAAGAGTTATATCGGAGAACAAATCACCATCCTCAACAGAGAAAATGAAGAAATAGAAAATCAAGTTCTAAACTTGATCAAAGATCACTCCGATTATTACAAAGGCGAGTATTACAATAAAGAGGACTTGGAGAATATTTTGTCCAATTATTTTGAACTCAGCGATGAAGACAAATACAACAGTTTGAATTTGGATTTATATGATGAGTTGGATATAGTGAATTTTATAGACTATGCAAAATCCTACGGAACAATTAAGTATTTAAGTTCATTAAACGACTGGAGTCTAGATAATAACTTTTTGTATTTTTTAAGCATACCTTACAGCGTGGAACTAAATGCCATAAGTACGGGTCAAGAAGCCGATATCAATTTCAACCATCTAAAGGGGCGAATTGATTCACTCCAAAAAATCTACGAGTTGTACGAAGATTTGGGATTAAATACCGGATCTCTATCCAGCGCTAAGCTTAAAAAATTTTCAAATAAATGTGATGAGTTATTCAAGACCTATTATGAAAACCAAGGTTCCATCGATGTATTAAGAAAGATAAGTGATAAATATGAGCAAATTGAGCAATAGATTACTGGCGGGAATCTGCGTTTTCTGCATAGTTTTATCTGTTATACTGACATGGTATTCTCTTAGACAATTCAATAATTCTAACAGGCAAATAAAGGATATAAGGATAGAAAATAACCTGCTCAATAAGTCCATA
>JAUNLL010000069.1 GCA_030532275.1 Peptoniphilus sp.
CTCTTCATTTACCCTTTTTAATGCATTATTCCTTGAATCTTCTATAATTTTAATTAGATTCCCAGCAAAACCAATTTCGTTTTTCATCATCACACCTCTTTCACCAACAGAATCCATTAACCTCATCTACCATTTTTATTTGCATCAACACTATGTGACAACTTTAAAAGAAAAACTAATATAATTGTAATTTCTCATATTTCGCAATATACCAATTAAATTTTTGACCCTTCTAACAACGCTAATTGTTTATACTCAGCATCCAAATACCACTTATCTATCAGTGGAGTTATCATAAAATTGTCTTTTTCAATATCTTCTGTTTTAATAAAATATATCGGTCTTTCAAGTTCCTCGAAATAATTCAATTCATATTTACACCACATCGAATTCATCGAATTATCTGACAAAACAAAAATTACCCCTTTAGATTGCTCTAATCTTTTTTCCAAAACTTTTAATGTTGCACTACACAACAAATGCCTTTTTAAATAATCCACATCATTAATCCAATCGCAAAAAATATTTTTCCCATTTTGATTTTCGTATTGAATTAACTTTTGAACTGAAGCACTATCCTTGCTACTATGTGAAATAAAAAAATCGTATGTTTTTATCTTTTGTTCTTTTGCATTCTCAATTCGATATTCTAATTCATCCGGAGTTTTAGGTATTTTATAACTTTCATTAGGATAAACTTCTCTCAAATACTTTTTCTTATTTTTATTTTTTGTATGAACTTGCATATATTTTTGTCGTCTTGCCCTCGGCTGGTAGTTAAAGCTTTGCAAATGATAAAATGCAATCCATCTAAGTTGTTTATTAAGTTCTGTGTCATTTAATTCGAAAAAAAACTGCATTATTTGAGGGCTATAATATTTTTGCAATTCTAGCAATATATACATCTTATCTTTTTGGCTAGTATTTTTTCTTTCATATAAACCGATTAATTGATCCAGAAATTCTGGTGTAACTTGCTGTGTTTTAAATTTCGCTTTTTCAATTTTCTGGTCAATTTTCTTAATTTTATTTTTACGTTTTTCCCACAACTCCCTCTTTAACTTTTCAGACTTCTCTTCTGAATAATTATCCGCATAATCGTTTTGATACTGAACTGACATTATTTTTTTGTACTCAGCAACACTCCTTAATAATTGCTCAGGTCTTTTCATATTATAACGCTTTTTGCCAAATCGTTTTTTTATATTTCTATCCTTTTTTTCGTAGTACCAATATTTAATTTCAACTGAATTCCATTCATGAGGATAAAACTCTTTTAGCATAGCAATTATATCTTCTTCTGTATAAGATTGTGGTAAAATATTTTTTATCTCTTTAAGCTGTTTACTCCACATAGAAATAACATCTCTTATTTCATGTTCAAAAATATGTTTTGTAACTCCTGACATACTTTTCTCCACTCAAATAAATATATTTAAAAATGTGTAATGATTATAATCCCTGTACATACTATCGCCAACGGAAGATAAAACAATACTTCAGTTTTAGAACACAAACAACTACAATAACAATTTTGGTCGCTATTAAACTCTTTTTTCGTAGCTTTCAAAGCAAAATCTATATTTTCCTCCTCTGTTTTTCGCACTCTATCATATAATGACCTATATAATCTTTCCTGCAACAAATAATATGCATCTAATCCCCAAAAAACTATTACTGGCACATACGAAACAAGAAAATAAAGCTTATCTGTATCTTTTCCCGCTAAAGCAAAAATACCTGCTACCAAAGTTACAGCCCAACCTTTTAACATAAAAGAATTACTTGCCATGCGGTTTATAACACCTTGTACTAATTCTAAGTGTTTAAGTTTTTTATCCATTTACTTCTCTCCAAATTTATTTATTGTGTTTTCGTGCAGCATTTTCTATCCAATTCCCCATATTAGTATATCCATTTTGTGTCACGTAATCATATATTCCATCACATATATTATCAAAATATGCCGGACTATTATCATTATATCTTCCTATAATAGTATGAACATTACCCTTAGGGGATGTTCTTAAAGTACGCATATCCCGTATCCCATTTATATGTATGCCAATGACAGCATTTCCTCTTTGTATACTTTTACATATCTCATACTGTACAAATGGTCGTTCTAGTGTTTCAGTTCCAATGAGTACAACCGTTACTGACGTACCTTCTAATTGTTTATCAATCCATTTATGTACAGAATTTTCCCCTTGTCGCTTTATCTGTTCAAATTCTGCTTTATCAACAAAACCAGCCGCTTCCTTTCCTTGTGTTATCCAACTATTTCGAACTGTCATAGAACGATTTATATCATTATCATAATGAAAACTAAAAAATACTCTACGTGCCATTGTAAAAGCCTCCTTTAAAATATTTCTTTTTTTAAAACATGCAAATCATCTATTTTCTCTTATTTGGTTGGCGGTACCGGTGGAATAACTACAAATATCGACTTCAATTCATCAATCGTTCCCGCTTTCTCCCATTTAGCCATACCTACTTTCCACACTAAACTTTCTGATGTAAACTGTCCTGTAGCCGCCATCTGTTTTAAAGCATTAAGATCAAATGGACCTGTTGCTTGTCCATTTGCTGCAACATGATACATTACATTAGGTACTGGCGGTGGTGTCATTCCGCTTTGAATTGGCTGGTTCATACCTGACATCATATTATTCATAGAACCTGCAATATTTTGCCCAACAGCTCCACCTACAGCCATGCTTGCCATCATAGCCGCCATGTTGAAGCCTTCTCCACTACCGTTTCCGCCTAAATTAATATTTCCCGCACCATTTGCCCCCATCTGTCCAAGGGCTTCTGCGCCAGCAACACCAACCTCTGCCTGTTTTTCAACTTGGAAAGCACCAATATTAACAGTTTGTGTAGCTTTATGTTGTGCATACTGTCCTTCTTCTCGTTGGATACGTAATCTTTCAACATAATCTTCCATCTCAGCCTGTGTCCTAATCGTTGCGATATCCTTAGTTACAGCCATCAATTGTCTATAACCTTCACTTGTTTTATCAAGTTCTATTGCTCCAATATCAACACCTGAAACATTGACACCAAAGCTATCCTTCAACCTTTCTCTAATATCCATTTCAATTACATCATTAATTTGTGCAGTCTTTGTCTCAATTTGGACAAGCGGAATATTGTTCTGTGCAGGAGCATTTGCGACAACATCTTTCACATATCTACTAACAGCATCTCTAATTTGTCTTTGAAAATCATCCAAACTAAAACTATTCAATCTATGTAATTTGATGAACTCTCGATAATCAGCAATACTAAAACTTATAGTCCCGCGTACTGCTACCGGAACACCAAAATCCATAAATCTCGGATCATAAATATCAAAAAATGGAACACCAAACTTAACCTGTATAATACGAGAAAGATTAATAAAGTAAACCTCTGCTTGAAATGGCGTGCCACCTTCATAAGCTAATCCCATAATACTTGCAAGTACGGGAAAATTCGCAGTTTTTATAGGTTGGTCAAACGGTCCTTCTATAAAATCCTGCATTATACCATTTCTCTGTTTGTAAACAAAAACTGCAACCTCTCCGTCTTTAACTCTTAACGAAGATCCCCAACGAATCGCATTTTCTCTATTATTGTATCCAACTCGAGAGCCTTGTGGATGCCATTTCCAAATCAAATACGAAGGTTCATCACATCTTATTTCATCCATAAATCCGCCTGCTCTAGGCTTTCCAAACAATGCCATAATTCTCTCTCCCTTTCCTGCTGAAAACATCTATTTTTAAGGTTCTATTCTCAATTCATTCATTTTATCATAATATATTTTTTGTATGTGAGTAAAAACTGGATCATTCGGAAATGAAATAACAGCTTTTTGATATGCCTGACGCATTTTTTGTATCCAAGCATCTGAAACTTCTTTTCTAGAGCTACCCGAATTATCAATTTTGCTCCATAACGTATTCTTTGATAATTTCACATCAATATTAGTTGTTGCCAATAACATCAACTCATAAATTTCATCTACTGTATTAGGAATCGGAAATGTACGAATCAACGTAAGTTTTTGACTGTAATATGTAGCATACGCATTTCTAACTCGTTCTTCATATCCTACTTGTGCAAAAAGTCCTCCTTTGTTCTCTACCACTTTAACTTTCTCTATTTTCATCAACGCATCAGAGAACCTTTGAACAGTTCCACTCGCAGATTTCCCTGTAATATGCATCCCACAAGCTGGACAAACAGCATCAATAGCACTAATCACATTACCACAATTTGGGCATTTTAAGACCGTACCTGCAAATTCATGAATACGAGAAGAGTAATTTCCTGTGCTACTATGCTTAGGTGGAGTCGGTGGTGTTGGCGAAGTACCTCCAGTAACTGTTGTACCGCAGCTATGGCAGAATTTGGCTCCTACATTAAGTTTTGTCCCACAATTCGAACAATATGATCCTTTTGCTGGTTGAGCATTCGGAATAGGAGGAATTTCTGAGAATTTTTCAGTATTTTTATTTTCTTCAGCACCTGATACCGACTTGGCATTATTCATTTTACCTTGATTAGTTGTTTTATTCAAAACCGCTCCCGCAGCGCCTTTTAAACTTGCTGCAATTCCCGAAAAACTACTTGCCGTTACATTAGATTCGTAATCGTTTTCCTTTTCTAACCCAAAAACTCTGAAAATCTCTGTCTCCCATAATGCTGCATTCTTTTTACCCGATTCTTGAAACATAAATGTATGTAATCCCTGAATTGACTGTATTTCCAGAGACCAACTGAAACTATTAAAATCCCATTTTTTTGATACCATTGGCTGATTATTACTTATTTTTATATCAGCCAAATCTAATTCCACTAATTCTTCACTAGCTTTTTTAAAAATCCCATTACTTTTTTGATAAACTCCATATATTCTTTTATTAGTAAGCACAAGCACATTAAAATGTTGATTTAAATTTTTTAATTTAGAAATCCACCAAACTCCCGATGATTCTAAGAGAATTTCTTCATCATTTCCTATTTGTAAACCTACCATTTGTCTGCCCCTCCAATTAAATATAATCTTTATATTGATTCCACATTATTTTTCATCGCATCACATATATCTCCAATATTACAATCTAAATATTCACATATACGTAGAAGTATTGAAATTGCAACTTCTTCATTGCGTCGCAACTTTGTCATTGTTCCTGTTGCAATATTTAAATCTTTCCTTAGCGTAGCAGGAGCTATTTCACGTTCAGCGAGTAATATCCACAACTTTTTATAATTTATCCTCATACTGCGCCTCCAATTCGATAATATAATTTATTATACATTTTTTTGATAATTTCAGCAAGATTTTTCCCCATTATATAAAGCAAAACTCGCAAGAAATTGCGAATTCCGCAAATCCTAAAGATAAACTCTCACTAAATTACAATCTTATCTTATCCCCAAGAAATCACATCACTTTAGTTAGAAATTAACCTTTTCTTATTGATAAATCCTCTCTTTGTCCCTATACTCCTATAAACCTCTGTCCTTCTTCTTCCGGTAAAGTAAGACAGGGGATAAGATAATCCCCATGTCTGATATAAGTACCGCCCATTTCTTCAAATATTG
>JAUNLL010000070.1 GCA_030532275.1 Peptoniphilus sp.
TACCAAATTGAAAGGCAAAGTTAAATGGTTTAATAGCGAAAAGGGCTTCGGTTTTATTACAACTGAAGAGGGAAATGATGTATTTGCACATTTCTCACAAATTCAAAAAAAAGGATTTAAAACTTTAGAAGAAGGACAAGATGTAGAATTTGATGTTGTTGAAAGCGAAAAAGGCCCGCAAGCTGAAAATATAACAACTTTATAGTCAAAAAGCAGCCGAGGCTGCTTTTTTTTTGGAGGTAACTATGGAAAATAACAAAGTTTTAGCACGAGTAAATAATAATGAAATAACCCAACAGGACTATGATGCCTTCATGAGTTCTATTCCCTTACAAATAAAGGCTCAGGTACTAAAGGGACAACCGGAAAATAAAATAATAAAAGAAATATTGAATGAATTGATATATAAGGAACTGCTATATATCGATGCCAAGGAAAAGGGATACCATGAAGAAGAAGCCTTTCAAAGGATGCTTAAACAAAGTGAAAGTTCACTATTGACAACATATGCTATCGGCAAGCTTCTTGAAGAAGTAGCGCCCACAGATAGAGAAGTGGAAGCATACTACAATGCCAATGCTGAAAGATATGACGATGAGGAAAGAGTGGAAGCTTCACACATATTGGTTGCAGATGAGGAAACTGCCGATGAAGTCATAAGAAAATTAGATGAAGGAGAGCAGTTTGAAGATCTGGCCATGGAGTACTCTGAATGTCCTTCAAAGAACAACGGAGGTAATTTGGGAATTTTTGGCCATGGAGATATGGTAAAGCCCTTTGAAGATGCAGTTTTTGCTATGAATGAAGATGAAATATCTGCACCTGTTAAGACTGATTTCGGATATCATATAATAAAGCTAAACAAAAAAATTGCAGCTAAAAAATATACCTTATCGGAAGTAAGGGACAAGGTCTACGAAGATTTGAAAAAATACAAAGAACAAATGGCATATACCAATAAAATTGAAGAGTTATATAAAAAGCACACTGTTGAAATCAATGATGTGGAAGAATAGAACCTTAAGTTTTGGCTAATTGAGGAAGGAATATAAAAGATGAAAATTGAGCTTTTTAAATTTCTTGATAGAAGTGCGGGCACACTTAGAAGTTACAATGAAATTTTAGAGCAAATAGCAAGTAAGACTTCTGATTATTTAAAGGAACTATTGTATCACGATGATAATTTCATAAATATTACCTACCGCATCAAATCTGAAAAATCTTTTAAAGAAAAGATTATAAAAAATAATTTTTATTTAGAATATGCAGATGTTGAGTCCATGATAATGAATTTTTCTGACTTAATAGGCATAAGGATTGAGTGCAGATTTATTAAGGACGAAGAGAAATTATTTAATTTGATAAAAAACACCTTTAATATTGAAGTGGGAAAGGGGTATTATAAAAATGCTTTAGATTCTCCCATATCAATGAAGTTGTCCGACAAACAACCTCAAATTCAGATGAACGGGTTTGAGATTTATAAGATAGACTGTAAGTATCAATATGGTAAAAACAGTTTTAACTTTGAATTGCAAATCAAATCCATGGTAAATGTTTTTTGGGGAGAGATTGACCATAAGATAATTTATAAAAACTACAACTACATGATAGACGAGACCTTTTTCAAGGATATAATGTCTACCATAAAGGATTCCTTATACATGATAGACAGGCAACTGCTGATTTTATTTGATCATGTGGCTAATTTGGATGCAGGGACAACTGTATCGGCAAATGAGCAGATTAATCATCTTTTATCTAAAATCATCCATGATGTTTATAGTCAGAAGATAAAAAACGAGTTGGGCTTTATATTTAATTTTAAAAATGCAACGGATATAATCGTCGAATTTCTACAACTTAGCGCAGCTAAGGAGAGAGAGTTGTCCTATGGCGAAAATTTTGTAAAGCTGATCAACAGAATTAATGAAGTTCAAAATAGCGATATGAGTTTGCAGGACAATATAGTATTTGACAACAGTATATCATCAGGAGATTACTTTACTCAAAGTGTTTTAGATGTAATTAAGAGGATATCCAGTAAGGATTTCACTTGGAATATGATTGTAAAAATAATATGTCAAATGCAAGAGGCTGATTGCAACAGAAGTATGATGGATTTTGTGAACTTCATAAGAGCTAAATATTCAGTTGAATTCATAAGGATATTTGAAAGTTTCAATTTGGTTTCCGAAAATGAAAATATTTTAGAAAGTTATATATTAAAAATCGTGTATAATAATTTTAAGAGAAATCATTCTCTGAATTATTTGGCCAACGGAGCATTAAAGGATATAGAGAAAACTTTTAAACTTATAAAAAGAGAAAACAAAACCTTTGATCTGGAAGATTTAAAGATAAGATTTAAGTATGGACTGGAGAGAATAAATTGAAAACCATATACCTTGCCGGCGGATGTTTTTGGGGAGTTGAAGAATACTTTTCAAGAATTAAAGGCGTGAATGATACCACTGTGGGCTATGCAAATTCTATAATTAAAAATCCTACCTATGAAGAAGTTTGTAGCGGAGAACCTGCGGCGGCAGAAACTGTAAAAATAGTCTATGATGATGAAATAATATCTCTTAAGAAAATTTTGACATATTTTTTTAAAATTATAGATCCGACTGTTTTGAATAGACAGGGCAATGATGTGGGTATTCAATATAGGACGGGAATATACTATGAGAACAATGATGATGAAGGAATAATCCTTGACTATATGGATCAAATAAGGGCAAATTACAAATCTGACATCGTAACTGAAGTAATGAAAATAATAAATTTTTATGAAGCGGAAGAATATCATCAGGATTATTTAAAAAAAAATCCGGGTGGATATTGTCATATAAAACTTGATTAACATAATTTATTTTAATTGCATGCAGGAGGATACTTTGAGTAAATTAAGCAAATTAGAACCCAAAAGGGTATTTCACTATTTTGAAGAAATAACTAAAATACCGAGATGTTCCTTTAAAGAAGAAAAAATCGTCGGTTACCTGATTAATTTCGCAAAATCAATGGGTCTGGAATATACACAGGACAGCCATAATAATGTGGTGATAAAAAAGAAAGCAACTGCGGGATATGAAAGTTTGGATCCGGTGATCATACAGGCACACACTGATATGGTCTGTGAAAAGAATGAGAACTGCACCTTTGATTTTGATGTAGATCCCATTGAATTTAAAATTATAGACAATTCCATCGTAGCTGAGAATACGACCTTGGGAGCGGACAACGGAATAGGTGTGGCCATGGCTCTTGCAATTCTTGAATCAAAGGAGTATGAACATCCTGCTCTTGAAGTTTTGCTTACTGCCACAGAAGAGTCGGGAATGGTGGGAGCAAGGAATTTAGACGGATCTTCACTAGAGGGCAAAATTTTAATCAATTTGGATTCTGAATCTGAAGGGGTGGCTTGTGTCGGCTGTGCTTCAGGGCAAAGAGATACAATCACATTAAAAAAAGAATTTGATGAAATAAGAGATGACAGAGATTTTTATACAATATCTGTTTCAGGTTTGAAGGGCGGTCATTCGGGAGAAGAAATTCATAAGGGATTGGGAAATTCAAATAAAATCTTGGGCAAGAGCCTATATCTATTAAATAGTCGCTTTGATATTTATTTAATAGATATATATGGCGGATCCAAAGAAAATGCAATTCCAAGGTATTCTAAGGCGACTATTGCAATAAAACCTGAAGACAAGAAGAAAGTTCAATATACAATGGTCGAGCTCAATAAGAATTTTGTAAAACAACTGGGCAAAGTGGATCCCGATGTCAGAATAAATTTTGAAAAGTCTGAAATACACAATAAGGCTTTTACAAAGGACTTAAAGAATAATATAATTGACTTAATAAATCTTTTACCCAACGGCGTGAGTACGATGAGCCATAACGTTTCGGGACTGGTGGGATCTTCGTCAAATGTTGGAGTTATTGAATCAAAGGAAGACTCCATAGTAATTCATTCTTCAATAAGATCCGAACTTGAATCACTAAGAGACGATATTTCTCACATAAATAAAATTGCAGCCGAAAGATGCAATGCTGAACATAGGATTGTAAACAATTACCCTGCATGGGAATATAAAGAAAAATCCGTTGTTCGTGATATAGCTGAGGATGTATATATGAAAATGTTCGGAAAGAAACTTGAAACAGAAGTTATACATGCCGGACTGGAATGCGGTATATTGAAAAATGTAATAGGAGATATAGATATGATCTCCATAGGACCCACCATGAAGGGAATACACGCTCCGGGTGAGAGTTTGGAAATTAAATCTGTTCAAAACACTTTTGAATTTGTAGTTGAACTTATAAAAAATTTAAAATGAGAGGTATATATGGATAACCAAGAAAATTTAAATAATTTAGATGAGATGGAGTATGAAACTCTTGAACTTGATCTCGAAGACGGAAGAAGTATCGAATGTATAATTTTAGATATTTTTGAAGTCGAAGGAGAGAAGTACATCGCACTAATAGACAAGGACGAACCCACAGAAGAGATATTTTTCTACGGATATGAGGAGATAAACGAAGAAGAAGTAGATCTTACAAATATAGAGGATGAAGATCTATTTGACAGAGTAGTTTCTACCTTTGAAGAAATATATTTTGAGGAGGAATAATATGAATACAGATTTTATTCTGGAATCAACAGACGGAACAAAGAAATCTATTGCAGATTTTAAGGGCAAAAATTTGGTGCTATATTTTTATCCTAAGGACAATACTTCGGTATGCACATTGCAAGCTAACGGATTTGCCGAACTTTATGACGAATTTCAAAAATATGATACTGAAATTGTCGGAATAAGCAAGGACACAATAAAATCTCATTTAAAATTCAAAGAAAAACAAAATTTACCCTTTGAATTGCTTGCCGATCCTGACAGAGAAGTACACAAAAATTTTGACGTGCTTAAAAATGGAAAAATGTACGGAAAAGACGTCATTAAAACTGTAAGATCCACTTTTGTATTTGACAAAGATTCAAATCTCGTAAAGGAATTTAGAGCGGTTAACGGAAGAGAAAACCCACAAGAAGTTTTAGATTTTATAAAAACTCTATGACATACAATAAATACTCCGATTTCTTAAGGGACAGATTTGGAGAAAAGGTATATAAATTGCCTGTGAAATTAAATCTAACCTGTCCCAACAGAGATGGTAAATTGGGATATGGAGGTTGTATTTTTTGCGGAGAAGAGGGTGGCAGCTTTGAAAACAATTTCGGTTCTGTAGAAGAACAGCTGTTGAAGGATAAAAAACTGATCTCCGAAAAATATAAGGCAAAGAAATTTATCGCCTATTTTCAAAATTTCACAAACACATATTTGGATTTTGAAGAATTTAGAGAAAATATCGAACAATGTTTGAAAGTGGAAGACATAGTGGGTATTTCAATATCAACCAGACCTGATTGTCTGCCCGATTCCTATCTTGATTATTTGGCAGAAGTAAATTCTAAGGTAATGGTCACTCTTGAACTGGGACTTCAAACAGCTAATTACAGAACATTGAAAAAGATCAACAGAGGACACGGAACTGCGGAATTTGTCGATGGCGTTCTAAGATCTC
>JAUNLL010000071.1 GCA_030532275.1 Peptoniphilus sp.
TCAATATAGATATCTTAGAAAATTATTATGATGAATTTCGAAAATGTAAATATGTTTTATCAAAGGATTTTTTCGATATAGAGAATGTGTCCAAAATAAAAAGCCCTGAGCAAGTATACATACTCTACTTAGAAAAAATAAATTTTGATAATATTAAATACTTGGCATATACAATTTTAAGAGAAATGTTTGAGTTGTAAAAATATCAAATACATACAGTAAAAATTTTAAAATAATTTGAAATCAAACTTTAATAACGTGTATTTTTAGCCATTTGAGAGTGTTTGTAATATTAAATACTCTTGTGTTATAATTGCTTAGGAGATAAAAAAGATTTTAGCGCCAGGTCCCACGAGGATGACGAGGTATGGAGTTATCGAAATATTCGGCGGATGCTCCATAGGTATCACAGCCTGAGTTCTTTTAAAAAACTAAAAGCAATTTTAGAACAAATGAAGTCCAGTGAATCTCTAATATTAATTTTGGAGGTAAATTATGTGTGGAATTGTTGGCTACTGCGGTAAAAAAGATGCAGGAAACATCCTATTGGAAGGTTTGAAAAAATTGGAGTACAGAGGATATGATTCTGCAGGCATCTCAATTATCGGAGAAAGTTCTATAAAAACAATTAAGAGTGTCGGAAAGCTCAATAACCTTGAAGAAAATTTTGCGCTATCCTCTATTTCGGGCAATATAGGTATAGGTCATACCAGATGGGCGACGCACGGAGAAGCTAACTTGCAAAATGCTCATCCTCATTTGAATTCAAAGATGACCATATCTTTGGTGCATAACGGCATCATAGAAAATTACTTAGACCTAAAAAAGGAATTAATAGCCGAGGGTTATGAGTTTAAATCCAACACTGATACGGAAGTAATAGTACAGTTAATAGATTTCTACTTTAAGGGAAATATACTCAATGCGACTTTAAATGCCGTGAAAAGGTTAAAGGGATCTTATGCACTTGGCATAATATCCATGGATAACCCAGGCGAATTAATAGCTGTCAAAAACAACTCTCCTCTGTTGTTAGGTATATGCGATGACGGGTTTATGATGTCCTCGGAAATATCTTCAATTGTAGAACATACAAATAAAATTATATACATGGATGATCTGGAAATAGCGCAATTAAATTTAAATGGAAAATATAAAATTTTTAATTATAATCTTGATGAAATAGAAAAGGAAATAAAAATTATGGATCTAAACACGAACTCCATTTCTAAAAATGGATTTGACCACTATATGCTGAAGGAAATCTTTGAACAACCCCATGCGGTAAAAAATTTATTAAACAAAAGAACTATCGACAAAAGAATAAATTTATCCGATAATTTCTTCTCCAAAGAAGAAATAGAAAAATTCAGTCAAATTTATATAATTGCCTGCGGCACAGCATTTCACGCAGGTGAAGTGGCAAAATTCGCAATTCAAAAATTAACCGGCAAGCAAGTTCTTTGTGAAATTGCATCGGAATTTAACTACAATCAAAAATTTGTCGATGAAGATGCTCTTGTAATCTTCATAAGCCAATCGGGAGAAACCGCGGACACTTTGATGTCCATTGATGAAGTGAAAAAAATAGGCGCTAAGACCATGGCTGTTGTTAATGTGGAAAATTCTACAATGACAAGAGAAGTGGATAAGGTGATGTATTGTTACTGCGGTCCTGAGATCTCCGTAGCTTCTACTAAGGCATACACTACTCAACTTGCAAATCTATATATAGTTGCACTGGATATGGCGTTGAAATTAGGTAAAATCACTCAGGAAGAATTAGAAACATATGTAGACGAATTGTATACGATTCCCGAAAAAATGGAAGCATCTTTGAAAGATTTAAATGTTTACAAGGAAATAGCCGATGAAATCAAACATGAAAAATCCATTTACTATACAGGAAGAGGAATGGATTTCACATCTGCGAAGGAAGGATCTTTAAAATTAAAAGAAACCTCATATATTCATACAGAAGCATTTGCTTCAGGAGAACTTAAACACGGTTCAATGGCTCTTATGGAAGAAGGAACTAAGGTTTTGACAGTATTGACACAAGAGCACACCCTTAATAAAACCGCTTCAAATTTAGAAGAACTCACATCCAGAGGTGCTTATATTTATGCAATAACAACCTATGACAACGAAGTAGTATCAAAAAATTCAAAAAAAATAATCAGGATTGCAGACACTATGGATATCTTCGCTCCGATGCTTTCCGTAGTTCCTTCACAGCTAATAGCCTACTACACCTCTTTAGCCAAGGGAAATGATGTAGATAAGCCGAGAAATTTAGCAAAGGCAGTTACTGTAGAGTAATAACTTTTATTTTGATTTAAATATACATTTAACAAAGAATCTCGTTACCAACTAATAACAATCCAGCATGGATTAGAAAAATTAATTGTTTTATTCTCATGAAAGAATATAAAAAAGGGCACATTAATATTAATGTGTCCTTTCTAATATCATCTAAAATTAATTATTTTTATATCCTACCTTCTGTGTGCATCTCTATTTATAAGTTGTTTTTTATTGATTTAACAGCTTCACTTACAAGGTAAAGAGATCCCGTTATCAGTATTAAATCATCTGTTTTTACAACTTTTTTCAATTCATCCACAGCTCCTACTATATCCTTTGAGATTCTTATGTTTTGGCAATACTTCTGAGCTTCCTTCTTCAAAGTTTCAATTTCGGTTTTTCTGTAGTTATCCCAATCTAAAAGCACAATTTCATAGGCATATGCAGACAGTTTGTTTAATATCTTTTCATGCTCTTTGTCCTGTAATATAGATGTTACGATATATAATTTGTCATATTCATAAAGACTTAAATTCTTGATTAAATTATCTATACCATCGACGTTATGAGCTCCGTCCACAAGTATTCTGGGATTATCACTTAGCATTTCCATTCTGCCCGGCCATTTTGCTCTTAAAAGACCTTCTTTTATTTCTTCGGGAGAAATATCTACAAGCTCTTTTTCCTTTAACAAGAGCATCCCCGCCACTGACAAGGCAGAATTATAAATTTGATAATATCCGGCCAGATTTATTTTTATATCCCTTATTTCGGAATTTAAAAATGAAATTGAGTAACTGCTTTTTCCAGCATCAATTTTTAAATCAAAGATTTTAATATCATCTAAATCGTAGTACTCACAATTTTCTTCATGGGCCTTTTCTCTTATTATTTTTAAAACCCTTTCGTCTTTATTTGAAGTAATCACCATGGAGTCTTTTTTTATTATACCTGCTTTTTGAGTGGCTATCTCCTCTATGGTGTTGCCGATATAATTCATATGATCCATGGAAATAGGTGTTATGAGGCTAAGCAATTTATCCTTAGCATCTATCACATTGGTGCTGTCAGACATTCCACCCATGCCGACTTCTAAAACGCAGTAGTCGCATTTCTGCTCTTTAAAATAGATAAAGGCTATAACTGTAATAAACTCGAAATAAGTCAAGTATCCAAACTGTTCTTCAATTTGTTTTTCCTTAGCCAATATAATCTCGCCAATTCTCACAAAATCATGGTCGCTTATCTCTCTATCATTTACAATTATTCTTTCATTGTACCTGATGATGTGAGGTGATATGGTCAAGCCTACCTTGTATCCTGCAGCATAGAGCATATTGAAAAGGAAATTCGATGTGGAGCCTTTGCCATTTGTACCTGCGACATGGAGATACTTCATGTTTTTTTGAGGATTGCCTAAAATATCAAGCATAGCTCTAATTCTTGATAGATCATAGAGTTTTCTCTGCCCCACTCTAGATTCTATATTGTTGATGAGTTCATCTAATTTCATTTTATTTTTTCTTTTATTCCTTCAATTCTCACATTTATGGTTTTGAGCATCTCTTCGTATTTTACGATTTTTTCTCTTTCAGCATCGACTATTTCCTTAGGTGCTTTAGATACGAATTTTTCATTTGAAAGCTTGCCCCTTGCTCTTTTTATTTCAGCTTCCACTTCCTTTTGCTCCTTGGACAATCTGTCGTATTCTTTGTTGTAGTCTATAAGTTCGCTCAAGGGTAAAAATATCTCCGATCTGTCTAAGACTATGGATATATTGTCCTCATCCAATGTGCTTAAATCGTCTATTATTTGAACATCGTTGGAATATCCCAAATTCAACAACTTATCCTTATTTTCATTTATTAGTTCTACGATGTCTTGGGATTTAGTGTATATGATGGTGTTGGATTTTTTGTTATTCTCGATATTCATCTGTGCTCTTGCGTTTCTTATTTCACGGATGGCATTTTTGATGTACTCTATGTTTGATTCTTCTTTTTCAAAGATTAAACTCTCATCTGCCACAGGCCATTTAGCAACTATCAGCGCACTTTCAATATTCGGCAAGTGCGTGTAAATCTCTTCGGTTATAAAGGGCATAAAGGGATGAAGTAATTTCAGAATATCCTTTAATACGTGAACAAGTACGGAAATTACTATCTTCTTTTCTTCAAGATCCTTTGAGTACAATCTTGGCTTAACCATCTCTATATACCAATCGCAAAAATCGCTCCATATAAAATCGTATATGCTGCTTCCTGCCATGCCCAGCTCGTAATTATCCAGTTTTTCCGTAACTTGAATTATGCTCTTTTGAAGTTTGGATAAAATCCACTTGTCCTCATTTTTAAGTTTAGATATATCCCAATCTTCTTTTAAATCATCGTCTATATTCATCATTACGAATCTTGCCGCATTCCAGAGCTTGTTGGCAAAATTTCTACTTGCTTCAACTTTTTCGTCGTAATATCTCATGTCATTGCCCGGTGTATTTCCTGATATTAAAGTAAATCTGAGAGCATCCGCTCCGTACTTGTCTATTACATCTAAGGGATCTACACCATTGCCCAAGGACTTACTCATTTTTCTACCTAGAGAATCTCTTACAAGTCCCGTGAAAAATACGTCTTTAAAGGGCATTTCTCCCGTTTGTTCAAGAGATGAGAACACCATTCTGATAACCCAGAAGAATATGATGTCATATCCTGTTACCAACACATCTGTGGGGAAAAAGTATTTATAATCCTCTGTTTCTTCAGGCCAACCCAAGGTTGAAAAAGGCCATAAAGCTGATGAAAACCAAGTGTCCAATGTATCTTCATCTTGTCTGAAGGTAAGACCTTCATATCCCTTGGTGCCGGTTGGATCCGTCTTTGAAACCACTACTTCATCTGTTTCATTGCAATAATATACAGGAAGTCTGTGGCCCCACCAAAGCTGTCTAGATATACACCAGTCCCTTATATTTTCAAGCCAATTTAAATATGTCTTTCCGAATCTTTCAGGAATGAAATTCAAATTGCCCTCTTTGTATTCCCTTATTGCCGGCTCTGCCAAGGGTGCCATTTTGACAAACCATTGTTTGGAAATTATAGGCTCAATTACAGTTCCGCATCTCTCACAGTGTCCCACTGCATTATGATGTTTTTCCACCTTTGAAAGCAGTCCTAAAT
>JAUNLL010000072.1 GCA_030532275.1 Peptoniphilus sp.
TCATCATAGGAACTACGAACGTCTTTGATCCCATGCTCTCACCTCAGGGAAAGGGCAGCTTGAGTTTTACAAGATATATGTCCAAGATAACGGAAGAAGAAATATCCAATTTCAAGGAAGAAGCCATGAAGGTGACACTGGAGGACCTAAAGGCATTGGCTCCGCTGTTAAAAAAAGCCATGGATGAAAATTATATGTGTGCAATCGGCGGAGAAGGGGTATTAAATGACAACAGGGATTTATTTAAAGAAATAATAAGTCTTAAATAAGGAGGATAATATGATAAATATAGTATATGAAGAAAATAACGACAGAGCTGCAGCCTATGACGGCAAAAAACTCATAGGACAATGTACCTATTCAAAATCTGACAACATTTGGATAATCGACCACACTTTGGTGGATCCTGAATACGGTGGACAAGGAATTGCTGCCAAACTTGTAAAGGAAGTTGTTGACAACGCTCGTGAAAAGGGTGTAAAAATAGTACCTCTTTGTTCCTACGCAGTGAAACAATTTGAAAAGAAAGAAGAATATAGAGATCTTTTAAAAAAATAATGGCCTAAAAGCCATTATTTTTTTCTTATTAAACTTTCTCCCACTGCACAGTTAAAAGTAGAAATACCTCGTGATATTTTTATATTTCACATTCCAAAGTAGTTTTTATTATTTTTCCAACTTTTTCAGAAACTCTTCAGCCCTGAATATAAATTCCTTCAGCACGTGAATTCTTGCGTGTTTTTTAGATTCTCCCGAAACTATCGTCCATGGCGCATAACCTGTCGATGTGCTGTAAAGCATCTCGTCCATGGCATCTATGTATTCCTGCCACTTCTCTCTGTTTCTCCAGTCCTCTTCAGTTATTTTATAGGGTTTTTCCTGTTCTCTGCTCTCAAATCTGCTCTGTTGTTCATCCTTCGATATCACCAATAGGTACTTTATTAAAAGAGTTCCATAATCCACCAACTCTTTTTCCATGTTATTGATTTCTCCGTAGGCTCTCGACCATTCGTACTCATTAGCAAAACCTTCAACCCTCTCCACCATGACTCTTCCGTACCAACTTCTGTCAAATATGGACATATATCCGTCCTTGGGAAAGTTGTTATAAAATCTCCACAGATAATGGTGATCCTTTTCCACGTCCGAGGGAGCGGAAGTGGGGTTTATATTGTAGGATCTGGCATCTATTTTTCTCAGCAGCCTTTGGATCGCTCCTCCCTTACCTGCGGCATCCATCCCCTCAAATACCAAGACTACGGGCACATTCTTTGTGTGAAGGGCATAGGCAAGCTCTCCCGCCTTTTTTTGTAGAGAACTCAGTTCGTCGTATTCCTCTTCCAATTCCTTACTCAGTTCAAAATCCGACAAGCTCTTGGACAGTTTATAAACAGGTTGCTTCCAATTGCTCTCCAGACTTCTTCTTTGTCTTATGTATTCGATCTGTCTTTCTATTATCTCTATGGTAGTGCCTAAAACGTGTTTAGAGGCGATCTTTCTATCTTCCGAAGATACTATGTTCCAAGGGGAAAAGGAAAAGTCCGTACCGTTTATCATCAAATTGAAATGCTCTAAATATTTTTCATAGTGTTTATTTTGAGCAATATCTTCCTTTCCCACTAAAAAATTTCTGTATTCGTCCTTTAAATACTCATCAATGGCTTCGCTTTGCCTTTTTTTGCTTTCATGAAGGAAGAATTTTATCAAGATGGTGTGGTCATCGTACAGCAGCTTTTCCAGATTCATTATCTGTTTGATTCTCAATCGTTGAATTTTGTCGTTGCTCTTTAAGTCGTTGAACATATGATAGTACATACTTCTGTCAAATATGGCAAAATCTCCCTTTGCCGGAATTTTTTTCCAAAATTGTGAAGTATAGGAGTAATCATCTGTTTCGTCAAAATCATCAAATATGGAAACTCTGTAATGCTTTGCATCCAAATCTCTCACCAAGTCATTTAACACATAGCCTTTACCGGAGGATTCCCATCCGTCTATCATGATTATCACGGGTATATTTTCCTCCACGCAAATTCTTTGGTACTTGGCTATGATCTCTCCCAATTCCCCTCTTTTTCTGTCTTCATAAGGACTTTTAAATTTATCAAATTGAAAACTCTTTAACATGCTATCTATCCCCTCAAGTTAATCAAAACATATTTTTTCTCATTATATCATTTATTTTCACAACAAAAAATTAAAACTGCTAAAATTAGCAGTTTTCTCATATTTAGATATAGAATTTTATTTTTTGGTCACATCTATCCATTGATAATCTTCAAGAAGTCCCTCCAGCTCTTCAAGGGACAGCCTGACTGTGGAATTCACCGAACCTGCGGCAGGATATATAACTTCTTCTTCGTGCAAGGACTCGTCCAAGTATATTTTCGCACTGTCCTTTACGACAAAGGGGCATACTCCTCCCGCTTCATGGCCCACCAATTCCAAGAGTTCCTCTCTGCTGAGCATCTTCGCCTTTTGCTTGAAGGTTTCTTTGAATTTTCTGTTGTCTATTTTTCTATCTCCCAAGGCAACTATGAGCAGAGCTTGATTTTCCTTTTCATCTTTAAAGGCGAGGGTCTTTGCTATCTGGCTCTCCTTTACATTCAATTTTTCTGCAGCCAATTTTACCGTGGCTGTTGAATCATCAAATAAAACTATCCTATCTTCCAAGTTCTTACTCTTAAAAAATTCTCTTACTTTTTCAAATGACAATTTTATCACTACTTTCTATAATAATGGTGAAAGAAGTCTGCTTATTCCCTCTTTGAACCTAACCGCCGGACTTCTTGCGGCGTAGTATTCCTTGGTGATCTCTATGGACATCTCCACATCTCTTTCAAAATCTTCCACTAAGGAGCGATTGAGATCTTCATCAAAGACAAAGGCATTCACTTCAAAATTCAACTCAAAGGATCGTATATCAAAATTTGCCGTTCCCACACTGGATAGATAATCGTCACAGGTTATCACCTTTGAATGTAAAAATCCTCCGTCGTATAGGTAGGCCTTTACACCCCATTGAATCAAGTCGCCTAGGAAGGACAAAGACGCCCAATGCACGAATATGTGGTCCCTTCTCTTAGGTATCATTATATTGACTTCAACTCCCGACAGGACCGCATTTTTAATATCATTGTAAAGACCTTCATCGGGTATGAAGTAGGGTGTCTGGATGTATACGCTTTTTTTTGCGCCGGTGATCATCTTTCCGTAACCGTTTCTTATGGAGTTGACCTTGGTGTTGGGGCCGCTTGAAACTATGCACATCTCTTTGTTGTATTTTTCCTTGTCATCAAAGGTGCCGGGAATCAAAGATACAAATCCTCCGTCCTTCCCGCCTGAAGCATATCTGTAATCTAAAAAAAATCTAAATTCCAGACCTATGACGGCATCTCCCTCTATCCTCAAATGAGTATCTCTCCAAAACCCAAATCTTTTGTTTCTGGATATATATTCATCTGCGATATTAAGTCCGCCCACATATCCCACCATGTGGTCTATTATCATTATCTTTCTGTGGTTTCTGTAGTTGATACGCGTGTTTATACTTTTGAAAAACCCGGGGAAAAATATCTCTACCTTCACTCCGTGTTTTTTTAAATCTTCTCTATCTATGTTTTTAAACTTCCTACCGCCCATGCCGTCTACAAGCAGTATGACCTCTAAACCTTCTCCAGCCTTTTTCTTTAGAAGTTCAATAAATTCCTTGCCCAGTTCATCGGATTTAAATATGTATGTCTGAATGTATATGGCTGTCTTTGCCTTATTTATATCTTCCATCAACTGCTTGAACACATCTATGCCGTTATTGTACTTAGTCACGGAATTATTGGAGTAGATCAACTCCTGTTCGCCCCTATTGAACATCTCGATTATATCCAGGTAATCTCTGGTTCTTTCCTTTAAAGGCTTTTCACCCTTTTTTATGAGTTCCAGCTGAAGGGAGGAAATTTTTCCCATATCCTCCCCTATGGAACCCCTTTTGTCGAACATCCTTTTTCTGGACAAGTCCTGCCCGATAAACAAGTACAAAATAAATCCGACTATGGGAAGAAAATTTATTGCCATGACCCATAGCAACGTGGATATGGGCTTTCTCCTTTCGGCAAATATTATTATCATGCTGAATATTATATTTATGACAAAGAGCAGTGCATAGGATTTAAAAAACAAAATTATTGCATTTAAATAGTCGCTTATCAAACTCTTCACCTCATTATTTATACTTTTTCGACTTGTACCTGGTTTGAGTATTCAGTATTTTCTTTCTAATTCTGAAAAGGCTTGGTGTGATTTCTATTAACTCATCATCTTCTATAAACTCAAGGGCATCTTCAAGGCTCATGTTTTTCACCGGAGAAAGTTTGAGTGCTTCATCGGAACCGGAGGCTCTTACATTGGATTGTTTTTTCGTCTTTGTGACTGAAACTTCCAGTTCCACTCCCTTGGGTGATGCTCCTACAATCTGTCCTTCATACACATTTTCGCCCGGTTTTACAAAGAGATGACCTCTGTCCTGTGCGTTGTTCAGTCCATAGGCCGATGCCACTCCCGTGTCAAAGGATATTATGGAGGCATCCACCCTCTTGGGAATATCTCCCTTGTAGGGTTGGTAGGAATCAAATATGGAGTTCAGTATTCCGTTTCCCTTTGTATCTGTCAAAAACTCAGAGCGATATCCTATCAGACCCCTTGCGGGAATATTGAAAATAAGCCTTGAATATCCACCGTGAGGTTCTTGGATGGAAACCAGTTCTCCCTTTCTGTTGCCTAATTTCTCAATTACATTTCCAACGAATTCATTGGATACATCTATTGTAACTTTTTCCATGGGTTCAAGTTTTTTTCCATCTTCATATTTAAAAAGCACTTGCGGTTTTGAAACTTGGAACTCATAGCCTTCCCTTCTCATAGTTTCAATAAGCACCGACAAATGAAGCTCTCCTCTTCCCGATACCTTGAAACTGTCCGTGGAGTCCGTATCTTCAACTCTAAGGCTCACATCGGTTTGAAGCTCTTTGTAAAGCCTCGATCTTATCTGTCTTGATGTCAAAAACTTTCCATCTTTGCCTGCGAAGGGAGAATCATTGACGGAAAAATTCATGGAAATGGTAGGTTCCGATATCTTTACGAACTCAAGGGACAGAGGATTGTCGGCAGAGGATAGAGTATCGCCTATGTTTATGTCTTCTATTCCCGATACAGCA
>JAUNLL010000073.1 GCA_030532275.1 Peptoniphilus sp.
CCCACACCGGCCGTTGCATACCTTACAAGGACGGGAGATTATCTTGCGGGAGTTGTAATTTCCGCATCGCACAATCCCTTTGAGTACAACGGAATAAAATTTTTCTCCAGCGAAGGATATAAACTTCCCGATGAAGTGGAGAATAGAATAGAACAATACGTATTTTCAGATACAAAACTGTACAAGACCGCCACGGGAGATGAACTGGGCAGATTAACTCGAGCAAAGGACTTAAAGGAAAGATATGCAAATTATCTTATGGAACTGACGAAATTGGACTTGAGGGGTATGAAGATCGCCATAGATGCAGGCAACGGTGCTCTCTTTGAAATTGCTGAAGAGGTTTTAAAATCCATGGGAGCGGAGGTTGCGGTGATAAATAATCGACCCGACGGCAAAAATATAAATGATAATTGCGGTTCCACAAATCCACAGCTGATTCGTGAATTTGTAAAGAGCGAAAAGGCTCACATGGGCATGAGTTTTGACGGAGATGCGGACAGAATCATATCCGTTGATGAAAAGGGCGACATAGTGGATGGAGATCATATGCTTGCCATATGTGCCATGAACTTGAAAAAGGAAGGCAAACTCAAGGGCAATACAGTGGTGGGAACGGTTATGTCTAATATAGGACTGACAAGATACTTAGACAGCATAGGCGTGGACTTGGTACACACCAAGGTCGGTGACAGATATGTATTGGAAGAGATGATCAAAAAGGGCTATGTGCTTGGTGGTGAGCAGTCGGGACATATAATATTTTTAGAATACAACACCACGGGAGACGGCCTTGCCACAGGACTTCACCTGTTGGAGGTCATGAAGGCCACAGGCAAGAAATTATCGGAACTCAACGCCTTGATGAAGACCTATCCGCAGGTATTGGTCAATGCAAGTGTGAGAAATGACTTGAAAAACAAATACATGGAATTTCAAGATATAAGAGAAAAAATAGAAAAGATAGAGAAAGAATTTGACGGTAAGGGCAGAGTTGTCATAAGACCCTCCGGAACGGAAAACAAAGTAAGGGTAATGATCGAGGGCGAAAATGAAGAAGAGTTGAAGAAATACGCCCAAGACCTCGCTCAATATATTGAAGAAAGACTTAATTAAGGAGGTATCTATGAAGTACAAAATTATTTCTGACACATCATGTGATCTGACAAAGGAAATGCAGGAAAAAATCAACCTATCCTATGTGCCCTTTAAAATAACGGTGGAATCAAAGGAATTTGTAGACGATGAGAATTTAAATGTCGAAGAACTCATAGATGCCATGATCGCAAGCAAAAACCCCATAAAAACAGCCTGCCCCTCACCCTTTGAGTACTTGAAAGCATTTAAAGAAGCGCAGGAAGACAATATATTTGTAGTGACCATATCGCAAAAACTCTCGGGTTCCTACAACAGTGCAAAGGTTGCCGAAGAAGAATTTAAAAAGGAATTTCCGGACAAAAAAATCCACATAATAGATTCCCAATCCGCCAGCGCAGGACAGACAGCAGTAGTGTATAAACTGGTAAAAATACTGGAAGAAGAAGAGAACTTTGATAAAGTGATTGAAAAGGTAAAGGAAGCGGTGGAGGACAACAAGACCTTTTTCATATTGGAAAGCCTTGAAAATCTCATAAAAAACGGACGAATCAAGAAAACCACAGGACTGATTGCCAACATCCTAAACATCAGACCCATAATGGAAGGTGTCGATGGAGAGATCACGCTATTTGAAATGAACAGAGGATTTACAAGATCCCTTTCAAAGTTGGCCAATGCCCTGGGTAACATCTGCGACAATATGGAGGAAAGAGTACTGTTCATATCCCATGTGGCAGGATTTGAAAAAGCAAAATTCTTCAAGGAAAAAGTCATGAAACTCTACAATTTTAAAGACATAATAATAGTTCATACAAAGGGCTTATCCTCAGGGTATGCTGATAATGGCGGAATAGTCATAGGATTTTAAGTGAAAAATCAGAGGATGAGCTTAAGATAATTATTCAAATTAAAAGTTGATTTGTAAATGATTGCAAAGAAGGGAAAAGCATGTTTCAATATAGTGAATATATTTACGAAATTTATAAAAAGAAAAGTTTTTCAAAGGCTGCGAAGTCGCTTTACATCACTCAGCCTGCTCTTAGCAACATAATTAAGAAGGTTGAAGATAATTTAAATGTCTCTCTCTTTGACAGGAGCACTTCTCCGATTAAATTGACTCCAGCCGGAGAGTACTATATCAAAGCTCTGGAAAAGGTCATGAAGATAGAGGAAGAAACCAAAAGACATCTAGATGCCATATCCGAAAATTCCAAGAATTCCATATATGTGTGCTGTTCGACTTTCTTCTGTTTCCATGTGATGCCCGAGCTCATAAAGATTTTTAAGGAGTCCAATCCTGGAATCTCGGTAAAGTTGATAGAAGTCAATGCCAATGAGTTTGAGGATTCTGTAAATTCCGGATTTGCAAATATCGGAATCACCGTAGATGAAATAAACAAAGATAAGTTCAATATATACGATTGGATTGAAGAAAATATCGTGCTTGCAGTGCCGAAGAATTTTAAGGTCAATAAGAAATTAAAGAAGTACGGATTGAGCTTTGAAGATGTAAAAAGTGGAGATTATCTTTCGGATAAATATCCGGCTGTAAGTTTATCGCACTTTTCAGAGGAACCCTTTCTCTTTTTGAAAAGGGGAAACGACATGCACACCAGAGGGCTGAATATGTGCAAGGATGCAGGGTTCTATCCCAATATCCTTATGTACATGGATCAATATCAAACCTCCTATGCCCTTGCAGAACAGGGCAGAGGAATCATATTCACAAGGGCCAGTATCACAAAGTATGAAAGTCCTACGAAGGAGTTGATATTTTACAAAATAGATGATGACAATGCCAAGCGTATGATAAAGATTTTTTGCAGCAAGAAATCCGAAAAGGATTCTGTTGAAAAGTTTATTGATTATTTGACCAAGGATTAAAAGAGAAAGATAAAGGACTGATTACAAAAAATGTAGTCAGTTTTTTTGTGTAGATCAAAAGTTATTTAATTTAGAAATCTCATATTTTTGATATTTATTATCCTTTGCAGCAGGCGATTATTAACATGTTGATATGTGCTGGATAAATGGATATAATTAAATCTGTATTATTTTTAATGGAAAGGATGTTTTAAGTTGGAAGAGAACAAAATGGGAACTAAAAAAATAAACAGACTGCTCTTTGAGATGTCCATACCCATAATGATATCCATGTTGGTACAAGCTCTATACAATATAATTGACTCTTATTTTGTTTCTCAAATAAATGAAGATGCCTTTGCGGCGGTGTCTTTGGCTTTTCCTGTACAATACATGATCACAGGACTTGCTGTTGGAACTGGTGTGGGAATAAATGCTCTGCTCTCCAGATCCCTCGGACAGAAAAAGTTTGAAAGAGCAAATAGGGCCGCTGAAAATGGATTGATATTGGCGGTTTTCCATTACTTGATATTTCTAGTCTTCGGGCTTTTCCTATCGGAAACCTTTTTTAAAACGCAGACTGATGCTGCCAGGATAATTAGCTATGGTGTGGATTACATATCCATAATAACCACTTTTTCTGTGGGAACCTTTGTTTTGATAACTGTGGAGAGGATTTTTCAATCCACGGGCAGGACGATTTACACGATGATAACTCAAATATTCGGAGTTGTAATAAATATAATCTTGGATCCGATTTTGATATTCGGATATTTAGGAGCGCCTGCAATGGGCATAAGAGGTGCCGCAGTTGCAACTGTCATTGCGCAAATAATAGCGGCTATATTGGGCTTGTTCATAAATTACAAATTCAATAAAGAAGTTACCATAAGGAATTTCAAACCGGATTTCAAAGTTATAAAGGAGATATACAGAGTGGGATTGCCCAGTTTTATCCTCATAGGTATAACCTCGCTCACCATATACTTCATGAATATAATTCTCAGCGGCTTTTCATCCACTGCCGTGGCTGCCTTGGGAGCTTACTTTAAACTCAGATCCTTTATATTTTTGCCTGTCTTCGGCCTTAATAATGCTATGGTGCCCATAGTCGCATATAACTATGGTGCCAGAAACAAGGAGCGTGCCTTGGAGGCGGTGCATCTGTCCATAAAGATCGCCACGGGCATAATGGTTGCGGGTTTTGTGATAATACAGATCTTTGCAAAGGACATGCTCATGATATTCAACGCCTCCGAAACCATGATATCAATCGGAGTGCCGGCTTTGAGAATCATATCCTTTGCCTATTTTTTTGCCGGACACAACATAGTTACCAGCGGTAGCTTTCAAGCCTTGGGCAATGGAGTTTTATCACTTAATTCATCTCTGATCAGACAAGTGGCGGCTCTTCTTCCGGTGGCGTACCTGTTATCCCTTACCGGCAATTTGAATCTTGTATGGCTTTGTTATCCCATATCGGAGGCTGTTGATCTGGTGTATTGCAGATACTACTTAGTTAATTTCACATACAAAAAAATCAAGAATTAAAAAACGCTCTGAGATTTACTTCAAACCTCAGAGCGTTTTTTAATCTTCGATTATAATTTCTACCTCATATCCGTCGGGATCTTTGATGAAGAAAAATCTTTCTATGCCCGGTTCCAGACCCATTAGATCCGTCACTTCATAACCTTCCTTTTTCAATTTTTCATGCATTTCCTTCAAGTGGGGAGTTAAAAGTGCCAGGTGACCAAAACCGTTGCCCAAATCATAGGGACCTTCATCATAGTTATATGTCAATTCAAGCTCAGATTTATCTCCTGGAAGTGCCAAGTACACCAAAGTGAATTTATCATCGGGAAAATCCTTGGTGCGAGTTACCTCATAGCCCAGAGCCTCTTTGTAAAATTTGATGGATGCATCTAAATCGGCAACTCTTATACAAGTGTGCGCATATTTCATATTATCACCTCTTGCAATTATTATACCTGTTTGCATAAAAGATAAACCAGGATAAATGAATTTAATTAAATTATTATGAATAGATAAATTTATAAATAAGTAGTATAATGAATTCAAATAGCCAATCAACAAAGGCGTTGATTTTAAGAGTTTTGTATTGTAACATATAATTTATCTAAAGAGTTTTTAATAGGAGGATTATAATGGCAAAAGCTAAATTTGAAAGAACCAAACCCCACGTAAAC
>JAUNLL010000074.1 GCA_030532275.1 Peptoniphilus sp.
GTAGTACTATATAATTTCCCATAATTTATATACAAAATCCACCTATAAAACATCACTATTAAAAATATCCATCGGAACACTTTCCGATGGATATTTTGATAACAAAATCGACACTTCTGTTCTATTATTAAGATATAAACAAGTTCATATTTGAATTGTCGCTGTCATTTAGCATAGATGCTACACCGCCGATTTGCACTCCGTCTATGAGTTCGTCCTTGGTGAGTCCCATGATATCCATGGTCATTTGACATGCCGTCAATTCAACTCCCATATCTATGGCTTGTTGAATGAGTTCTTCCAAGCTCGTTATTCCCTTGGTTTTCATTACGGAACGGATCATTGATGAGCCTGCTCCCATAAAGTTCATCTTTGAAAGTCCCAGCTTTTTGGAGCTCTTAGGGAGCATTGAAGAGAACATTCTACTCATGAAGTCCTTTTTCACAGGTGCGGGATTTTCCTTTCTCAATATGCTCAATCCCCAGAAGGTAAAGAACATGTGGACTTTGTTGCCCATGGATGCCGCTCCCGTAGCTATGATGAAGGCCGCTATGGCTTTGTCCAGATCTCCGTCAAATACAATCATGGTTTTTTCCTTTACAGGAGATGGAGTACAGCAGTTGACTTCTTCCTTTTCCAAGGTATCTATTTTATTTTGAGGCTTTTCCTTTCCCTTCTTTATGCGCGCGGTGAATTGTCCCTTGCTTTCACCCTTTGAAATCAGCGTATTTGATGTGTTTTGACACCAACTCACAATATCCCTTACAAATCCCGGATCTGTCGCTGTAACATCAAGGATATCACCGTCATTTAATGCTTCCATGGCCTTGGATACTTGTACTATGGGGCCGGGGCAACTCATGCCGCAGACGTTAAGTACCTCTATTTTATTTGCTATTGGAGATTTTTGTGATTCTTTGTCTTGAGTTAATATTCTATCTTGTCCGGTGTTCATGCTGGTGGCAACGGGTACATCTTCCTCCCAGTCCATTACGCTTCGATATCCGCCGACTAAATTAGATGCTTTGAATCCTCTTTGTTTAAGTATCCTTTCTGATATATATCCACGAAGTCCCACGGAACAATACACAAGGTAATTTTCATCTTTGGAAAGTTCTCCCAATCGATCTCTGAGTTCCGTCAGGGGAATATGCACCGCTCCCGGTAGAAGTCCTGAAACAACTTCAGGATTTTCACGAATATCCAATAATTTGTATTGGTCGGGATTTTCTTTCAATTCACGATAGAGCACAGGCGTGGTCATTCCGTCCAATATGTTGCGTGCCACATAACCTGCAAAATTCACGGGATCCTTTGCACTGGAATAGGGTGGAGCATAGGCAAGTTCCAATTGAGATAAATCATCCACCGTTCCGTGGAAGTAAATTGCCGATGCGATTACATCTATTCTCTTGTCCACTCCGTCATAACCCACTATTTGCGCTCCTAAAACCTTTCTGTCAGCTCCGAAAATCAGTTTGATGGTCATGGGAACAGCTCCTGGATAATATCCCGCATGGCTCATGGGATGTACCACAGTCACATAGTAGTCTTTTTTATATTCCTTTCCCTTTCTGGCTAAGGTTTTTTCATTGGCTCCCACAGCTGCAACTGTCAAATCAAAGATTTGTGCAACACTTGTGCCCATGGTTCCATGATAGCTTTCCTTTTTCTTTCCCAACATATTGGCAACGACAGCTCTACCCTGTTTGTTCGCAGGTCCTGCAAGGGGAATCATAGTTTCTCCGCCCAGTACAAAATCCTGCACGCCCACTACATCTCCCACCGCATAAATAGAGGGATCTGATGTCTGATTAAATTCATCTACACGAATTCCACGTCGCTCATTTATCTCAAGTCTCGCTTCCACCGCCAATTCATTTTGAGGTCTTACGCCTATGGAAAGCAGAATTATATCGGCATCAATAGTTTCACCGTTGTTTAACAACAGTGTCCTGCCGTTGTCCTTTGTACCTTGGAAACCAACTTCAAGACGTAAATCCACACCCTTTGTCCTCATGTGGTTTTCCACCAATTTTGCCATATCCTTATCCAGGGGAGGCATTACCTGTGGCGCCATTTCTACAACAGTTACATGAAGCCCTCTCTCTACTAAGTTTTCCGCCATTTCCAGCCCGATAAATCCTCCACCGACTACAACAGCTTTTTTAGGACGATTTTTTTCTATATAGGAATAAATAGCATCCACATCAGGAATTGTCCAAAGAGTGAACACATTGGGTGCATCTACACCTTCCACCGGCGGAACAAAGGGTCTTGATCCTGTGGAAAGCAAAAGTTTGTCATAGCTTTCTTCGTATTCTTCACCGGTTTTTAAATTCTTGACAGTTACAGTTTTTTTGTCCCTGTTTATTTTCATAACTTGACTTTCAGTGCGAATATCTATTCCGTACTTCGCCTCGATTTCTTCGGCGGTAGTCACGAACAACGCCTCTCTCCTATTTATTACATCTCCGATATAGTAGGGCAGACCGCAATTTGCAAAACTTACGTATTTTCCCTTTTCAAAGAGTATGATCTCCGCATCCTCATCAAGACGACGAAGTCTGGCAATAGCTGTAGCTCCTCCCGCAACTCCTCCAACAACCAAAATCTTCATTTTTCTCCATTACCTCCAAACAAATAATCAATTAATCTGCAAACCTTTTCATTTTTACAGGAATAATACACCTGATTGCCCTCTTTCTCACCTACGACAATTCCCAAGTCGCGTAATTTGCTCAAGTGCTGTGAAATATTGGATTGAGAAGCATCCATGCAAGATACTATTTCCGTTACATTTTTTTCTCCATGCAGCACCAAATTTTCTAAAATGCACAACCTGATGGGATGCCCCAACGCCTTTAATAATTCAGCATTCTCCATCATCTCTTCTTTGTGTTCAGATGAAAGGGGTTGTAATTCCACATTAACCACCTCACTCAAAGGTCTTTATTTTATATTAGCATTTTATAATATTCTAATATTCTTTTCAATACTTTTATTAAATTTTTAACAAATAAATTTTTCATTAAAAAAAGACACCAGCAGTGATATATCTTTCTTTACGGATAAGCTATTAAAGCAAGTTTTTACAATATAGTTATAAATTAAAAAGAACATGATCAACTATGTAAGCAAAATAAATTATTTCATCATTCTAAATACATAAATTTTAAAAATGTTAATAACATTAAATAAAATAATAAAAAATCTCATCAATGGAAAAGAATTAGACTGCGCAACTTAATGCCAAAAAAATAACGATCATCGAAGAATTTAAATAAAAAGAATATAAACAAAAATATCTTTTAACAGTTATTAATCTTTTGAAATCAACAACTATTTTGGATCAAAATAGTATGTTGATAAAGTAGGTTCAAAAAATAAAGAAATAATAGAAAATTTATTAAGATATTTAATAATCGTAAGGGAAAAATGTAATAATAAGGTTATATAGAGAATTATTAAATTTAAATTATGCAATTAATCACAAAAGAATATAAATAATACTGTGTGAATTTAAAACTATAAAGAAAATTTCTACGATAATTTAATAATGAAAGAACTCTTTGTATAATTGAAAATGAGATGTATTATGGTAATGAAAAGAATTATAGTTCATTTGACAAATTTTCAAAATTAATAGATAAATGTATAAATTACTACAATAAAAAAAGGATACAAAAACAAAATGGATGCCACCTACAAAGTATAGGTAAGCATCCCCTTATAAATAATCAAATATTACGTCTGTTTAAGAATATTCATCATAAATCTTTCACAAAAAATTTATAAATACTAAGTGTAAAGTCTCTATTCTTCTCTAAAGAGTTTTCCTACTATAGTTAATACGAATATAAACCCTGCTGTACTCACGATTGCAGCAACTAAGAAAGTAGCGTTAACCCCTTTTAAGATAAGTTCCGCATTTTTAGGATCTGCTTTAGTATTAATATCATAAACTATACCAAAAGCAACTGTTGCTATCAATCCTGCTAATGTGTTTACAAAGTTAACCAATGAAGTTCCCACACCTAAATCTTTTATCTCTAAAAATGACTGTGCTGCAGGAGTTATAGAAACGGCTCTAAAGCTTTCTGCAATACCCGTAATTGAAAGCATTGCAATATAGAATTTCACTGATGTATTCATTGTAGAACGTGAAAGTATAAATGTAGGAATGGCAACCAGTATCGTAGCTAAAAGCATTGAAATCCAAAAATTCTTCTTTCTTTTACTTATCCACGTTCCTACAAATACCGGAAGAACTATTGTTAGTATTGTTCTAGGCAATTGGATTGTTCCTGCCACTGAAGTGGGTTGTTTAAAAGCATTTATAACTGCTGACGGAGCATATATATTCATAGCATTCATGTAAAAGTAGCAAGCAAATCCAACTAATAACAGTAATACATAATTTTTATTTTTAAATAGATATACAGAAACTACAGGTTCCTGTGTTTTCTTTTCAACGTGTGTAAATATGAAAAGGGCTATTATTCCAAGTGTCAAACCTATAAGTATCTTAGGATTTGTTAATCCAATTTTTGCCGCAAAATTTAAAGAAAGAATAATTAATGACAACGATATAACGAGAAGAACTATTCCTTTAACATCTATGTAGACTTTTCCTTCTCTCTTTCGATTAGGAAGATTAAAACCTATTAATATTACAGCTATTATTAATGGAGTTAAAGGTAATGCCAGAGCCAACCTCAAGAAACCGAGTTTTGCAACATATCCTGAAAGAAGACTACCTATAAGTCCACCTGAGGCAAATGCACTCGATAGTATACCCATCATCTTGGAGACATCTTTAGGCTCATTAATTTCTCTTGCCAGAATGTACGGTACAGAAAGAAAAGTACCCATACCGATTCCCAATAACATTCTAAATAAAATTACCATTAAAATATTTTGAGAAAATACTACACCCATGCCTCCACTAAAACAGATTACACCCGACACTAAAACCAAATTTCTACGTCCTATAAGATCTCCTAATTTACCTCCTATCGGAGTCATAATTGCCAAACCCATCATACTTGC
>JAUNLL010000003.1 GCA_030532275.1 Peptoniphilus sp.
TAATAAGCGCAGATGCCGCTAATATTGCCACAGCTATAAGTATAAATTTCCTTTTGAGCAATTTACTCTTAAAACTCATTCTAACCTCCTGATAAAAATTACAAATTTGTAACCTCTGTTACTGTTTTGTAACTAATTTCACTCTTTGAGAAGTATATCGGTAAAAGGCTCATAAGTCAAATTTTTGTAATATTTTTGCAAACAATGTAAAGAAATGGCTAAATCTAGCTATTTAACTCCTTTGTAATACCTCCTTTATTTTAAATGAGAGGGTATCACATCCCGTTAAAAGGCTTGAATTAGCCATTTGTTCATAAATATTACAATTTGATTACAAATTTTTCTTTATTTTATTGACGAAGTTGTGGGTCATCTTCGCTGTAAATCCCCAGATTATGAATTTTCCGTACTGATAAAAGAGGACGCTGTCCCTGCTCTTCTTAAATTTGTAGTTTTTTCCGTTGGGAATCAATTCATAGGGAAAGTATTTATCTCTTTGTGCTTTAAATTCAATTTCATAACTCTCAGGCGATTTTTCCATGAAGTATTTTAAAGGTACGGTGAATACATCTTCCACTTCGTCGGCGCTGGGTTTTATGTCCTTGATGTCTACATTCAACTTGCCTACGACGGAGTACAGTATGCTTCCGTAGGGATTTACCAAGAAGTTTCCCTCTCCGTAGACTTCTATTTTGTCGGGGTTTATCAGCAATTCTTCGCAGGTTTCTCTAACTGCGGCATCTATTATTCCTTCGCCCTCTTCAATGCTCCCTCCGGGAAAGGAGATTTCCCCGGGTTGGCTTTTGAGGGTTTTGGATCTGAGTTCATAGAGCAGGTGCGGTTCTCCCTCCACTTCTATAAAGGGAATTAAGACTGAATATCTGTTGTTTATATCTATGGGTTCCGAAGGTGTTTCCCTGACTATGTTTTTTATATTTTCAAATTTCAATTTTATATCCTCTTTGCTAACTTTTGTAAAAAAGAATTCTTGTCCTCTTGTGTTTTTTCAGCCCTTCTTATTTCTTCGATAAATTCGTCAATTCCATATATGTTGAGATATTCCACTTTTTGTTCTTCTGCTACTTTTTCAAGTATCATCAGAAGCAATTTCGAATAGTTGTCCTCGCCTTCCACGTCATATTTTTGTGCGAGGTTCGACAGGGTTTCTTCAAAGAATTGCATATACTTGGATGTGGGTTTGCTCTCTTCTTCTTCTTTAAAAAAGATATTTTCCAATATTTTCAGCGCATATTCTTCGCTGAAGGGTCTGATGTAGTACTTGTTGCCCATAAGTCCGTCCAGTACCTTGTATGTGTCAAAATAGGCTATTCTTATTATTTCATCTGCTTTAACCGGATCAAAATCTATCACTGATGCATAGCTTTTTGATGGTTCGATTATTATTGCATCCTTGGGCATGTAAAAGTTGTTTACCTTGCTGTGATTTGTCCTTATGATCACGGGTGTCAGTCCCAGTTTTTGAACCATGTTGTAGGGGATGTTGTTGGCAAATCCGCCATCTAAGTAGTATTTTCCGTCAAGGGGCTCCATTTTAAACACAGGGTGGTAACAGGAGGCCAGTATGTATTTTTTAAGTTCACCTTGGGGAATTTCATCTGCGAAAAGTTCTTCGACTTTTTTGTCTGTGAGATTTACGGTCACCAGTCCGAATTTCATCCTTGATGCACGCACCTTCTCTTCATCTATGTTTTCTTCTATTAAGTTGCGCACGGGTTCTATGGGAATTTCGGCCTTTGCGATAGTGTCGGAAACTAAATTTTTGATCCTCAGGACTATATCTTCCTTGTCAGTATCTTTGTCCACAAATTCAGATACTTCCTCTTTGTTGTAGTAGTCCGCCATGGTGGTGTTTCTCCACAGATCTGCACATTTGTGTGCTTCACCGCTGACTATCATGGCAGCATTTATGGCTCCTATGGATGTGCCCACCACGCAGTCAAATTCAAATCCCTTTTCCTTAAGAGCAAAATAAGAGCCTATGTGATAGGCTCCCTTTGCTCCTCCGCCCTCGAGGGTCAGACCGTATGATTTTTTAAAGTTCACTTGTGCAATGTGGACATCTTGTTGCTTCAATATCTATTTCGCTCTTGCAGTATGGACATACTTTGGTAGTTGCAGGTGCTTCTTCTTCAGCTTCTTTGTACTTGTCCTTGATCTTGGCGATTTGTCTTATAAATATAAATATACATAGTGCGATGATTAAGAAGTTAACTACGTTGTTTATAAAGGAGCCTATTCCTATGGCTGCTCCTGCTGCCTTCGCTTCTTCATAGGTTGCGTATTCCGCTCCCCCGATTGCCACGAATATGTTCGTGAAGTCCACGTTTCCAAGGGCCATTCCCACAATGGGCATTATTATGTCCTCAACTAAGGAGGTCACTATTTTACCAAAGGCTCCCCCTATGATGACACCCACTGCCATGTCCAAAACATTGCCCTTTGCAATAAAGTCCTTAAAATCATCAATAAATTTTCCCATAATATTCACCTCTTAATTTGTTTAAGTTCAATATTGTTTTTCTCAATAAGTTCTAAAGCATAATCATCAATTCTATATGCTTCCTTGTACATTATGGATTTAATCCCGGCCTGTATCAGCGCCTTTGTGCAGTTAAGGCAGGGAAAGTGAGTCACATAACACCTGGCTCCCTTTACGCTTATCCCTTCTCTTGCACAGTAAAGAAGAGCGTTCATTTCAGCGTGTATGGTCGCTATGCAGTGTCCATCTCTCATGGTGTGTCCCACTTCATCGCAATGTTTGTTGCCTGCGATGGATCCGTTGTAGCCTGTGGAAATAATTCTGTTGTCCTGATTTACAAGGACACATCCCACAAAGGCTCTGTCACAAGTGGATCTGGTGGCCACCATCTCCGTTATTTCCATAAAGTATTCATTCCAAGATTTTCTCATTATTTTGCATCCTTTGCCAACTTATCAACTACTTCATTGTATTTAACGCCGCTGTGAGCTTTGACTTTCACGAATACAACCTCAAGCCTGTTCTCTATCTGAGCGTAATAATCTCTGTATTCCATAGTTCCGGATTTATTGGCTTTCCAAGTTCTCTTGGCCCAATTTTCAATTCCGGAATAATCGTAGTGCAGGTATACTTTCTTTTTTCCCAACTCAAGGGATCTCTTCATGGCAAAGGCTGCTCCTCTTATCTCCCCTGCCACATTTCTCATGGAACTATCCTCGCCATAGAATCTCTTTGAATGCTCCTCATATATACCCGAATTATCAAAAAGTAGCACACCGTAGGAAAAAGATTTGTCCTTGATGTTGTAGGAACCGTCCACATAGGCTATTATTTCATCCTCATTTAAAGTCTTCTCTTCCAATTTTTCATCGAAACTCGCAATTTCATCCTTCATGAAATCCTCTGCCGAAGATTTTTCTGCGAACTTTTTATAAACTGCGCCGCTATATCCCACGACCTGTTTCTTCGCTTCGTCCCAAGTCGTAAATATGCCGATTTCTCTGCCCTTTTTCACAGCATAATACATTTGATCACCTTGTTTAAATTTTACAATATCAGGTAATATTATACAAGAAGTATCAAGGTTAAAAATTTTGTGATATACTTAGAAAGATCATCGATCACATATTTTGGAGGTTAGTTTTATGAATAAAGAACAATTACAACGCATGAAAGAAGGTAAAGGATTTATAGCCGCACTGGATCAAAGCGGTGGCTCCACTCCCAAGGCTTTGAGACTTTACGGTATAAATGAAGATCAATATTCCGGCGAAGAAGAAATGTTCAAATTGGTTCACGAGATGAGAAGCAGAATTATAAAATCCCCAGCTTTTACATCGGATAGAATTTTAGCGGCGATACTGTTTAAAGTCACCATGAATTCTAAAATCGACGATATGTACACAGCTGACTACCTATGGGAAAAGAAGGGCATAGTTCCAATTCTAAAAATTGATGAAGGACTGGATGAACTCAAATCAGGAGTTCAAATGATGAAACCCCTCAAGCAAATTGATGAACTTTTGAAAAACGCCAAGGAGCGAAATATCTTCGGAACCAAGATGAGATCTGTAATCAAGGAATTGAACGAAGAAGGTATTCAAAGGGTAGTGGATCAACAATTCGAGTTTGCTAAGAAAATTTCTGAAGCGGGTTTTTTACCCATAATAGAACCTGAAGTTGATATACACGCCGACAAAAAAGAGGAAATTGAAGAATTTTTAAAACAGGAAATTCTAAAACACCTTGATACTTTAGACGAAGATACTTTTGTTATCTTCAAGCTCACTTTGCCCTCAAAGGCAAATCTCTACGACGATTTCTTGAATTATCCTCAAGTGGTGAGAATCGTAGCGCTCTCAGGCGGATACTCAAGAGAGTTGTCCGTTGAAAAATTGGCACAAAATAAAAATATCATTGCTTCTTTCTCACGAGCATTGACCGAAGGATTAAAACACTCTCAAAGTGACGAAGAATTCAAAAATACGCTGGATAAATCCATTGAAGAAATTTATACAGCATCCACACAAAAATAAGTTAAAGGAAATGATGGTAATGAGTGAAAATGTAAAAGTTTATGAAAACGACAAAGTAAAGGTATTTTGGAAGCCTGATATATGTGTGCATTCCGGAAATTGCGTAATGGGCAATCCCAAGGTATTCAATCCTGAAAGAAAACCTTGGATCGACCTCAGCCAAGCCGATGCTGAAGAAATAAAAAGAGTAATAGACACTTGTCCTTCCGGAGCACTTTCCTACGAATCAAAGTGATCCGTCATAAACTTTAAATCTAAAAATTGTACTGCGAAAGGCGATAAATTTTAAATTTATTGCCTTTTTACATAGGGAGCCAATATGGAAAATTACAGAGAATACTTAATAGAAAAAAGAAGACAGTATCACAGAATCCCCGAAGCCGGTTTTTTGGAAATGCAAACCACTTCAGAGATAATAAAAGAACTCAAAAAACTCGGTTACAAAAACATAAGATACGGCAAAGCCATCCATCATAGGAGATTGGGTGTACCTCACGAAGAGGCCATAGCAGCTCATTTAAAATCCATAAAATTAAAGGCAGACTTTGACACAAAGGAAATTGAAAAGGGCTATACGGGACTGATTGCAGAGTACGACAGCGGTATCAGTGGCCCGAAATTCGGGTTCCGCTTTGATATTGATGGCCTTGCCCTTGAGGAGTCCAAGGACGAAGACCATATTCCCAACAAATTAGGATTTAGTTCACAACACGACAACTTCATGCATGCCTGCGGTCATGACGGACACATAGCCATGGGACTTGCATTGGCAAAATATGTAATCTCCAACAAAAATCTCAAGGGTTCTTACCGATTTATCTTTCAAGGGGCGGAGGAAGGCGTGCGTGGAGGTAAATCCATGACTGATGCCGGTTGTGTAGACCATTTGGATTACCTGTTTTCATCACACTTGGGCATGGGACTTAAAAGCGGAGAAATCGGACTGGGCAGTGTGGGTTTCTTCGCCACCAAAAAATTCGACATCGATCTCACAGGTCGATCCTCCCATGCGTCAAAGGCTCCCGAAGAGGGCAGATCGGCTCTGCTTGCGGCAGCATCCCTATCCCTTATCCTCAACAACTTAACTCAATATTCCAAGGGAATGGCCAGAGTGAACGTGGGCGTGCTAAAGAGCGGTACGGAAAGAAATATAGTGCCTCAATCGGCTCATATGGAACTGGAAATACGAGCGGAGCAACAGTCTGTACTCAATGATATGGAAAGCAGGCTTATGAAAGCCCTTGAGGGAACCTCTGTGGCCTTCGAGGTCGAAAACAAAATAGAAGAGGTGGGCAGCTCAATAGCTTACAACTATGTGGATGAAAAATTTTTGGAAGATTTAAAAATTCATCTTGATCCTTTAAAATACGACTTGATCTTAAAACCTAAATTCGGTGCATCGGAAGATGTAAGCTATATGTTGAAGCAGGTATCGGAAAGCGGTGGCAAATCCCTCCATTTCATCATAGGGTCGGATCTAAAGGCAAAGCACCACATGAATTCCTTCGACTTTGACGAAAATTCTCTACTGACGGGTTTTCAACTATATAGAGATGTAATCGAATATTTAAACGGGAAAAAGGACTGAAGTGCCTATTTCCCTTTATAAATTTATTTGACTTATGCACAAAAAAACGATAGAGATAATTTCTATCGTTTTTTATTTTATTGCAAAGGACGCCCTATTTATCCAGACCCTACTTTTCAATTATATCCCTCTGTATGATTTTACTAAAATACCCCGATAAACATAGATATTGTATCCTACTTCCTCTATCTTAACTTCTTTTTCTGTGAGATCCGGAAATGCATTTTCTCCCTTTAATTTATTCTCAATAATATAATCACATCTAATTGCAAAGATATTGCAACAATTTGTCCCTTACAAATACCTCTCCTCTAATGGGCGAGAAATATTTTAGCATCAATAAAAAATCGGCACAAAGGTCAACCTTCATGCCGATAAAATTTTCTAAAAAACCCTCAGGTTATTTATTACATCATTCCCATTCCGCCGCCGGGCATTGCAGGCATTGCAGGTTCTTCCTTGGGAAGATTTGCCACTGCAGCTTCTGTGGTCAATATCATGGCAGCTACTGATGATGCATTTTGAAGTGCAGATCTTGTAACCTTAGTGGGGTCTACGATACCTGCTTCAATCATGTTGACATATTCGCCCTTCATGGCGTTGAATCCGAAGCCTCTTTCCAATCCCTTGACTTTTTCAGCTACTACGGATCCGTCAACTCCTGCATTTATTGCGATTTGTCTAACGGGTTCTTCAAGAGCTCTAAGAATTATGTTAACTCCGGTTTTTTCGTCTCCTTCGTTTTCTTCAGATAATTCTTTAACTGCATCTATACAATCTATTAGAACTGTTCCGCCTCCGGGTACTATACCTTCTTCAACAGCTGCTCTGGTCGCTGAAAGGGCATCTTCAATTCTTAATTTTCTTTCTTTAAGTTCAACTTCCGTAGCGGCACCTACTTGGATTACAGCTACTCCGCCACCTAATTTCGCAAGTCTTTCTTGAAGTTTTTCTCTGTCAAATTCAGAGTCTGAATTTTCATATTGATTTCTGATTTGGCTGACTCTTGCTTCAAGTTCAGATTTTTCTCCTGCACCGTCAACTATTACAGTCAAATCTTTTTCAACTTTGACCTTTGCAGCTCTACCAAGCACGGAGATGTCAGCATCCTTCAATTCTTGGCCAAGATCTGAAGATACTACCTTTCCTCCTGTTAAAACAGCTATATCTTCAAGCATTTCCTTTCTTCTGTCGCCGTAGCCTGGAGCTTTAACAGCCACTGCGTTTATCGTTCCTCTGAGTTTGTTCAATACTAAAGTTGCAAGGGCTTCTCCTTCGATGTCCTCAGCTACGATTAAAAGAGGTCTTGATTCCTTTAAAATTTGTTCAAGAAGTGGTAAAAGGTCTTGAATATTGGTTATTTTCTTGTCTGTAAGAAGTATATAGGGGCTTTCCAATTCTGCTACCATCTTTTCAGAATCCGTTACCATGTAGGGGGATAGGTATCCTCTGTCAAATTGCATTCCTTCCACCACATCAAGGCTTGTGCCCATGGATTTTGATTCTTCAACAGTTATTACACCGTCTTTTCCCACTTTTTCCATGGCTTCAGAAATAAGATGTCCTATATTTTCATCTCCTGCAGATATGGATGCAACTTGTGCGATGGATTCCTTAGTTTCTACAGGTTTTGAGAAGTTTTTGATCTCTTCAACTACTTTTTCTACTGCCTTTTTTATTCCCTTTTGAAGTACCATGGGATTTGCTCCTGCAGCAAGGTTCTTTGCACCTTCAAGCACTATGGCTTGAGCAAGTAATGTCGCCGTAGTCGTTCCGTCACCTGCTACATCATTTGTCTTTGTAGCAACTTCCTTTAGAAGTTGAACGCCCATGTTTTCAAATTTATCTTCACATTCAATTTCTCTTGCAATGGTAACTCCGTCGTTTGTGATCAGAGGTGCACCGAATTCCTTGTCAAGAACTACGTTTCTTCCCTTGGGTCCAAGAGTTACTTTAACTGTATTTGCAAGATTATTAATACCATCTATTAAGCCTTTTCTGGCTTCTTCTGAAAATTTAATTTCCTTTGCCATTTTATCTCTCCTTATCTTTCAACAACTGCAAGTATGTCTTCAAATTTTATAATTGTATATTTTTCTTTATCTAATTCAATTTCTGTGCCGGCGTATTTAGAAAATACTACTTTGTCACCAATCTTCAATTCGTCTTTTTTGTCTTCGTCCTTTAATATTCCTTTGCCGATGGCTACAACTTCGGCAATATTTGATTCTTCTTTTGCTGAACTGGGAAGTACTATTCCGGATTTTGTAGTTTCTTCCATTTCAATTTTTTTAATGACAAGTTTATCTTCTAAGGGTTTTAAGTTCATTATATGCCTCCTAATTATAATTTTTCTTCTTTTAGCACTCAACTATATCAAGTGCTAATATTAATATAATACATCTTTTCATATTATTCAAGTATTTTTTACCTTATTTTACCTTTATTTATTCCTTGAACATCCCTTGATTTTCATGAGAGAATCTTCACTCTTTTATATATACCAATTAATTTCCATCTCACACACTTACACAAAAAAGAATATTTTTCCTAGTACTCCATAAGCCTTGCGACCTTATTCCATTAAAAATAAAAAACTTCTCAGCTGCAACCTTGCATACTTCGCTGAGAAGTTTAAATTTTCGTAGTTTATTTTAATTTATTTGTGCTTTCCTAGGTTCTTTATTCCTCGTCCGACTTTTTATGATGGATTATGCTGACGAATTTTTCGCCTTCCTTTATCTTTCTTACTCTTTTCTCAAATTCCATCCTGCTCATCCATATCTGCCTTTCGCAGCCTAAACACTTTAATTTTATATCGGCTCCCTTTCGCACTATCTGCCATTTATTTTCGCCGCAGGGATGTCCCTTTTTCAAGGTCACTATGTCATTTAATTCATATACTAACAACTCTTCACCTCTGTTCTGAATTTAGGCGGTTTTATTCCCTCTTCTATAAAGAGTTCAACAACTTTTTGTCTTATTTCATATTCTATGTCAAATTGGTTTGAAGGATCTGCATAGGCCACCACAGTTATGTCGTAGTATCCTTCACTGTTCTTTGTAACTCCCCAGATGGAGGGATCTTTTACGGATCTCTCATCATCGTAGAGATAGGCTATTTTTTCCTTGAGCAGGCTGATTATCCTCTTGGGATCTTCTGAAATGTCCACGGAAAAATCCACCTTAGCCCTCATTTGACCTCTTTGCCTGTTGGTGACGATCTTTATTTCTCCGTTGGGAATTATGTGCAAATCGCCCGAAAAATCTCTGATGGTGGTGGTTCTTATGCCCAGTTCTTCAACTACTCCGCTCTTGCCTTCAATAATCACCGAATCTCCTACGCTGTACTGATCTTCGATCATGAGGAAAAATCCGTTTATTATGTCCTTTACCAGGCTTTGGGCGCCGAAGGACAAGGCGAGAGAGCCTATTCCGACCGTAGCGATGATAGATGATGTATTTATACCCACTATGTCCAGAGAAATGGTTATTGCCAAGAAATATATCAGAATGTAAATCACTTTGTCAATGAGTTTTATGACGGTCACTGCTCTCATGAAATTTCTGTTGTTCTTCTTTCCCCTGCTGTATATATTTTTCTTGATTATAGAGGAAACTGTTTTGGAGATGATGTAGGCGGCAAGCATTATTCCCACAATGGAAATAATTTTGCCCCACAGATTCGGCTCGCCCTTTTCCATCATAAAATATTCATTTATAAATTCTCCTAAGGATCTTTTATTCATTTTCATCACCTATAAAGTTTCTACCGTTTATTATCTTGTACAAGTTGATCTTTCCCTCTTTCAAAGCTCCTATGGTGATGCCGGAAATCTCCATTTCTTCAACTGTCGTGCCCAACCTTGTGTAAAACTGCGCTTTGGTACCCAGTTCTCCGCCGATATTGCTATCTCCATAGGCGTACAGAGAATTGGAAACCATGGTTAAACGGCTCACATTTGCAGATAAAATCAGCTTATCTACTTGTTCTAATTTCATATTGTACTTGGAGATTATATTTGAGTGAAGCAGGTAGATATTTCTGTCCGCCACCAATATGTCGCTGATATTGGGAATTTCCGTTCTAAGTTCATTTTCTCCATTGTAGAGATAGAGATGCTTGTCCGTGGCCATGATTGTCCTTCCGTTTTTTCTGCTGACAAAAAGGCACACTTCCGCCGAAAATTCCTTGTTCTTTCTATCTTGTCCGTCGACCATTACCAGCATACTCTTGTATCCCGTGGCATCATTTAAAATTTCTCCCACGGAAAATTTGTCCGACTTGTAGAGATCATAGGTCAATATGGTGTTGCCCGTTTCGTAAAGATCGCTTAATTTGCCGTCTTGCTTTAGGATTTTCAGCATTTCCTTTTCTTCGGACTTCAAGTGTAAGACTATCTCTTTGTTGAGATATTTTATATTGTACAATTCATCTTGTATCTTTATATTGTGGAGCAATTCTCCCGTATCTCTGTATTGATATATCTTGTTTAAATCTTCATCATAGAGAAATACGTAGTTGTTTGCATAGTATGCCTTTAATTTCTCCGCAGCAAATTTTATGTTCTTTGCCACATTTCCGTTCTTGTCGCAGAAATACAGAGTTTCACCGTCAAATATGATTATTGCATTGGTGCTTATATAGAAACTCTGAGCAAATTCAATATCGGCTATGGTCTTGTCGAAAACTATATCTCTTCTGCCCCAAATTTCAGATCTATTTATAAAAATTACGGCTAAAATTATCAATGCCATGGTTACAATTATATATTTAATATTCTTTTTCAAAACCTACCTCCAAGAAAATTATATCATAGGGGCAATTCAATATGAATATTTGCATAACAAAAAAGTCGGCTTTTTCAAGCCAACTCTTTTTAATCATAGAGATTTCTATCTCCGAATTTAATTTTACTGTCAACTACAACTCTCTCTCCGGGAAGTCCATATTCATCCATCAACAAAAATAGTATTTTACAAATCTCAGCTCTTGAAATTCCTTCATCGGGTCTTAAAAGAAAGTCATTTCCTCCGCTTACTACGCCCAGATTGATCAAGGCTCCTGCGTAACCTCTGTTCTCCGGAGTAAAAGAATTTCCGTCCTTGAATCTGTCCAATAAAGCAGGATTTTGTTTTAACTTATACATGTAACCCACTATGCCCATGACGTCTTGTCTTGAAATGGGATTGTTGGGATTCAATCTACCTGTCGTCGGAACTAAATAACCCGCCTTTATTGCCTTTGCCACATCTTCATAAAACCAATCGGAAGTCTTTACATCTGAAAATGTAACTGTGTATGTCTTTTTTAAATTTGCCATAGAATTAATTATTGAGAAAAATTCCACTCTTGAAATATTGTCGTCCGGTCTGAATTCATTGGCATCATATCCCGCTACAAAGCCTGCATCACTCATTTGATCTATATACTGATCGGCCCAGTGATTTTTTGCGTCGGAAAATTGCACCGCATATACCATTCCGGAACTGAATACAAGCAGAAGAGTGAGTAGAATTAACAGCAATCTTCTACCCAATTTCATTTACCCTTCACCTTTTTCTTGTTAATCCTTATTTTGCTAACTACATTGTACCATGTTAACCGCAAATGAAATTTTAAGTTTATATTACATAATTTTCTTTTTCTGTAATACAACTGAAACAATATAATTCTAATGAAGTTTTTTACTTTCTAAAGTAATTTACCGCTCCCTTAAAGATGTTTTGAAATTCAATATCGTAGATGTTTTTATACAAATCTTCTGCTATTCGTTCGGAGTGTCCCATCTTACCCAGTATTTTTCCGTCCTTTGACATAATGGATTCGATGTTGTAATCGGAACCGTTGGGAGATTCCACATAGACAGCTGCAACTTGTCCGTTGTCAAGAAGTTTTTGAAGTCCCTTTTCGTCCGTTACAAATCTTCCTTCTCCGTGAGATATGGGCAACTTGTAAACTTTGTTTTCTTCCAATTCACTCAACCACGGAGAATTGGTAGTCAATACTCTTGTTTCCACAAATCCTGCAATATGTCTTTTTGCGGAGTTCAGTATCAAAGTGGGCGAATCTTCATCTAAATCTCTCACTTCTCCATAGGGAAGAAGACCGCTCTTAACTAGGGCTTGGAATCCGTTGCAAATTCCTATTATCAACCCGTCATTTTCCTTTAACAGATGTTCTATGGCACTTGATACTTCCTTGGACCTTAGAACTGTGGCGATGAATTTACCCGATCCGTCAGGTTCATCTCCTAAGGAAAATCCTCCCGGCAATACCAATATTTGAGATTTTTCGATAATACTTGCCAATTCCTTCAGTGATTTTTTAATTTCTTCGCTATTTCTGTTTTTAAATACATATATTTCAGTTTCGGCACCCTGTTCCTCAAAGGCTCTTGCTGTATCCCATTCGCAGTTTGTTCCCGGGAATACAGGTATTGCAACCTTGGGTACATCCACGGGTTTATTGGATTTTAATCTCACGGGTTCAACTGTTTTGTTCTTAAATCCAAATTCCTTTACAGCTTTGTGCGGACTGAATACTTCATCCAAGGTGTTGAGATAATTTTCCTTGAGTTTTTCAGCGTCCAATTTCACTCCGTTAACTATATAATCCTCTGCGAACTCTCCAATGTGTTCTATATAATCTCTGTCTTCCATGTACTCAACTATGAAACTTCCATAAAGGGGTGAGTATAGGTCTTGAAGTTCAACATCAAAACCGGTATTGCCTATGGATTGTTCATAGAGTTGAACCAAGGTCGATTTCGTTATGGCTGTTGCGGAAATTATATTTTTAGCCAGAATATCTTCATGCAATTTTTGCATATTTGATTTAAGTTCTTCCAGATCCAACATTCCACATTCATCCATGGTCGTCTTTATCAAGCCGAGTTTTCCCTTGCCCTTTAAGTCACTTGAAATTATATTTTCAATATCGGCTGTTGTGACTGCAAAGGAAATCAATGTGGGCGGTACGCTTATATCTTCAAAGGTTCCACTCATGGAATCCTTGCCGCCTATCGGCGGTGCATCAAAGAACATGGATACTTCCAATGCTCCCAATAGAGATTTAAGCGGTTTTGACCAAGTCTTTGCAGTGGTCAGTTTTTCAAAGAACTCTTGGAATGAAAGTCTGATAGTTTCAAGAGATGCTCCATGTGCTATGAGTTTTGCGATTGATTCCACAACTGCGTAGTATCCTCCCAAGTATTGAGATTCTTCGCTCAAGTAGGGATTAAATCCGTAGCTCATCAGCGAAACAGTCTTTGAATCTCCCTTTAAGCTGGGGATTTTTGCAACCATGGCTCCTGAGGGATTGTATTGCTCATGTCCTCCCAAGGGGTTTAGAACTGTGGCTCTTCCCACTGTGGTATCGAATATTTCATATAGATTTTTCTTGGAGGTATTGTTTAAATCCTTCAAGTAATCATAAATTTTTTCGGGGTTATTGTCCTTGTTGGTCAAAATTTCCGGCACATCTTCCGATGTAACTTCCACTTCTTCTCTTCTGTCCGCTCCGTTGGTATTTATGAAGTCGTAGGACAATTCACATATGATCTCATCTTCATAGTACATTACCATCTTATTTGAATCGGTTATCTTGGCTATGACTGTTAGAACGAGATTTTCCTTGTGTGCTTCATCTATGAATTTTTCAAGGTCCTTTTCAGCAATTACTGCCGCCATTCTCTCTTGAGATTCCGATATGGCGATTTCCTTGGGTTTAAGTCCCTTGTACTTCAAGGGTACTCTATCAAGATAAACTTCCACTCCGTCGTGAAGTTCTCCCACGGCAACGGACACTCCGCCTGCGCCGAAATCGTTACATTTCTTGATCATCTTGGCAACTTCGGGATTTCTAAACAGTCTTTGAATCTTTCTTTCTTCAGGCGCATTTCCCTTTTGAACTTGTGCAGATTCAGTGACTATGGAACTTACGGTGTGGGTCTTTGATGAACCTGTTGCTCCACCTATACCGTCACGTCCTGTTTTGCCGCCTATTAATAGAACTAAATCGCCCTTTTCGGGGGTCAATCTTCTTACGTTTTCTTTGGGAGCTGCAGCCATTACCGCTCCTGCTTCCATTCTCTTGGCAACATAACCCGGGTGATAAATCTCATCTAAGTATCCCGTGGTCAATCCGATTTGATTTCCGTAGGAAGAATATCCCTTAGCTGCTTCCTTTGCTATTTTTCTTTGAGGAAGTTTACCCTCTAAGGTTTCTTCTATGGGTGTAAAGGGATCTCCCGCTCCCGTTATTCTCATGGCTTGGTATGCATAGGATCTGCCGCTTAGGGGATCTCTTATGGCTCCACCAAGGCATGTGCTAGCTCCTCCGAAGGGTTCAATTTCTGTGGGATGGTTGTGAGTTTCGTTTTTGAACATCAGAAGATAGTCTTCAACTTCTTCCTTATCGCCCCTTTGTACCCTTACTTTAATTTCTATGGAGCAGGCATTTATTTCATCGCTGATTTCCAAATCGTCCAACTTGCCTGTGCTTCTCAAGTATTTCGCCAAAATAGTTCCGAAGCTCATCAATGATATGGGCTTGGTTATATTGAGTTCTTCTCTTAATTTTAAATATTTATCGAAGGTTTCCCTTATTATCCTGTCTAAATCAGTTTGAGGATCGAATTCTATACTAAGTTCTGTGTTGAAGGTGGTGTGTCTGCAGTGATCGGACCAATAGGTGTCCAAAATTGCAATTTCAGTTTCATTGGGATCTCTGCCTTCAGATTTGAAGTAATCCCTCACCATTTTTATATCTTCATAACTCATGGCAAGAGAGTATTCTTCCAAAAAGTTCTTGAGTTCTTCTTCTGTGAAATCCTTAAATCCTTCATAAATTTCATTTTCTCTGTTGTGTTCATTGGTTGAAGTCAAAGTCGTGGGCACATTTAACAGGGGTACTCTGTGAGAATCCACGGGATTTACCAAGTATTTTTCAATTTTGTCCAAATCCTTTGCATCAAGACCTTCAAATTCGTACACCGTGCTGTTTGACGCCTTAATTTCCTCATCATTTACAAGGGAAATTGTATCGATCAATCCCTGTTCTCTTTGGTCGAATTGACCGGGCATGTAGGATACCACTATGGTGTCCTTGAAATTCGCTTGAAGTTTTAAAGCATCTTCGTCCAAGTAGACATCATCCACAGGTCTTTCGGACAAAATCGTGTACTTCACGCTTTCCAAGGCGTCCCTTTTAGCTTCTATATCGTATCTCTTATATACCTTCACTCTGTCAAAATCTATGTTCAGTGAGGATTTGATCTCTTTTTCCAAATCCATTGATTCATAATCATATAGATTCTTTTTAGTAACATAAACTCTCTTTACTCTCGGGCCTATATCCTTTCTGTAATACATTCCGTCAAAGTGAACTTTCTTCACATCTTCATAGACCTGTGCTATGGCATCGTCAAAATTGTCCGCCGTGGCAACTAAATTCAGCACACGTCCACCCGATGTCAAAAGTTTTTCTCCGGACTTTTCAGTACCTGCGTGGTAAATCTTGGATTTAATTCCCTCGTCGAAATTTATCTCGAATCCCTTTTCATAGCTGCCGGGATATCCCTTTGAAGAAACTACCAAGCACACGGATTTTTTGTCATTGACTTTCAGTTGAACTTCATCTAACTTTCCTTCACTTGTGGCCATGAGCAATTCAAGCAGGTCATTATCTATTCTCTCAAGAAGCACTTGAGTTTCGGGATCGCCGAATCTCACGTTGAATTCCAGCACATCTATGTCCTTGTCCCCTATCATCAATCCTATGAAAAGAGTGCCTTTGAAGTCGATTTTTTCTTCTTGCAATCCCTTGAGAATGGGTTTTAAGATTTCTTCTTCTATTCTGTCCATAAAGGGTTCCGCTTCCACATTGGGGCTGAAGGTTCCCATGCCTCCCGTGTTCGGTCCCTTTTCGCCCGTAAATATCTTTTTGTGGTCCTTTGATGTGGGCAATCTCAGTATCATATTTGAATCTGTCAAAGTGATCAGACTCATTTCAAAGCCCTTTAAAAATTCTTCCACCACTACTTTTTTGCAGTTGAATTTATTTTTATTGAATACCTCATCTAAAAATTCAGCAGCGCCTTCTTCATCTTCCGCTATGAAAACTCCCTTGCCTGCCGCAAGTCCATCTGCCTTTATTACAGCTCTTCCTGTTTCCTCCAGAAGATTTTGTGCAAAGGCAAAAGCCTCCTCTTCATTTTCCGTTTCGATGTATTTTGCTGTGGGAATATTGTACTTTTGCAAAAAAGCCTTCGTAAATGCCTTGCTGTTTTCAAACATGGCAGCCTTTTTATCGGGTCCGAATATCTTCAATCCCAAGGCTTCAAATTCATCCACAACACCTTCACAAAGGGGTACTTCAGGCCCTACAATGGTGTAGTCGATTTTATTTTCTTCTGCATATTTCGCTAAGGCCTTTACGTCTTCCACTGAAATATTTACATTTTTTCCAAGTTCTTCAGTTCCGCCGTTACCCGGAGCAAAATAGAGTTCTCTAGTTGAATCTGCTTCCAACAATTTGCTTGCAATGGCAAATTCCCTCGCTCCGGAACCGATTATCAATATTTTCATACTTCCTCCTAATGTTTAAAATGTCTATTTTTGCTAAATACCATTGCAATTGACAGTTCATTGCATTTCTTGATCGAATCTTCGTCCTTCACAGATCCTCCGGGTTGAATTATAGCGCTTATGTTCATCTCTCCTGCCAAGGTCACGCAATCATCAAAGGGGAAGAAGGCATCGGATGCAAGCACCGCTCCCGTGAAATCTCTGTCATAGTGTTCCTTTATGTTTTGAAGCGCCCAAATCCTCGATGTTTCTCCTCCGCCGATTCCCACTGTGGTCATGTCCTTTACGGCTACGACGGCGTTGGATTTGACGTGTTTTACAACTTTCATGGCAAAGAGCAGGTCTTCCTTTTCTGAAGGTGTGGGAGTTTTTTTTGTGACTATGTTGTATTCGTCCTCCGCATTATCCTTCTCTTGAGCCAGCACTATTCCGTTGATTTGCTTTATGTCCAAAGCGCTCTTTTGCAATTTGAAGTCCATCTTTATAAGTCTTATATTTGCCTTTCTCTTGAGGATTTCCAGAGCTTCGGGAGTGAAGTCCGTCGCCGCTATTATCTCAAGAAATATTTTTGACAATTCCTCTGCAAGCTCTGCTTCCACCACTCCGTTTAGCGCCACTATTCCCCCGAAGATGGACGTGCTGTCGGAGTTGTAGGCTGCTATGTAGGACTCTTTTAAATTCTTTTTGTGTGAAACGGCACAGGGTGTGGCGTGCTTTATGGCAGCTACGGAATTTTCGCCCAATTCGGAAACTATTTCCACAGCTACATTTAAGTCGTTGTAGTTGTTAAAGGACATCTTCTTTCCGTGTAGTATTTCAAAGTTTGAAAAATAGGAATTGATCATGTTGTCCTTGTACAAAGTCGCCCTTTGAGCGGGATTTTCTCCGTATCTCAAATCTTCAACCTTTTCAAATCCGAAGTTTAGGTACTTTGTATCGGGCTGTGTCCTGTTTATAAAATATCTGGAGATATTCGCATCGTAGTATGCTGTGAGGTTAAAGGCCTTAGTTGCAAGTTTTTCTCTAAATTCAAGATCGACACTTCCCTCTCTGATTCTGTTTATGACTTCTTCATAGTCATCCACATCAGTTACCACTAAGACATCTTTATAGTTTTTTGCAGCGGCTCTTATTAGAGTGGGTCCTCCTATATCTATGTTTTCCACGATATTTTCATGGTTTCCGCTCTTTAGCGCTCCTGCAAAATCATATAGGTTTACAACTACCATATCTATGGGTTGGATGTTTTCTTCCTCTACGGTTCTTAAATCCTCTTCCTTGTCCCTTCTGTAAAGTATTCCTCCGTGTATGTAGGGCGACAGGGTTTTGACTCTTCCTCCAAGTATTTCCTTGAAATTGGTAATAGATTCTACGGACAGGGCATCTATGCCGAATTCCCTTATCTTCTTCAGCGTTCCTCCCGTGGATATTATTTCATATCCCAATTCCTTTAAGTTTGATACCAAGTATTCCAAATTGCTTTTATCCGTTAAAGAAATCAGAGCTCTCATTTCATATTCACCTCTATTTTTTTTATGGCATCCTTCAGTATTTTGTGTTCTATCTCCAGCACTCTGTCCTTTATCTCCTGAGCGCTTTTTACATCGGATATATCCACTTCCCTTTGCAATATGATGTCACCCTTGTCTATCTCTTCAGTAACATAGTGCACCGTCGCTCCGGAAATCCCATCCTTGTTTTTGAATACTTCTTCATGAACTCTCATGCCGTAGTACCCTTTTCCTCCGTACTTAGGTAGAAGTGCGGGGTGTATGTTGATAATTCTGTTTTTATATTTTTTTACGATAAAGTCGGGAATCGGCTTTAGATATCCCGCCAAGACTATGAAGTCTATTTTATACTCTTCAAGTTTTTCAAGCAGTTCTTCACTGTTTTTTATTACGAAGGTGTCGATGTTCTCCTCATCTCCATACTTCAGACCCTCGGCGTTTCTGTTTGCTACTATGAGGGAGATGGAGGAGTCGAATTCTCCATTTTTCTTCGCCTTTAGCAAAGCCTTTAAATTGGTGCCGGTTCCTGAAATTAAAACCGCTATATTCATTTTATATCAACACCTGTAAAGCCATCTTTAATACATCCTATTTCATAGGCTGTGTCATCGGTATTTTCATTTATATAGTTAAGCACTTCTTCGCTTATGCTCTTATCCACGATTACTACCATGCCAACGCCCATGTTGAAGGCTCTGTAAAGTTCCGCTTCTTCAACTTTGCCTGATTTTTTGATTTCTTCAAAAATCAAGGGCAATTTCCATGAATCTTTTTTGATTTCCACTCCTAAGCCCTCGGGAATTATCCTGGGAATATTTTCCACTATTCCTCCACCTGTTATGTTGGCAACTCCTTTGATCTCAAATTTTGACGTGAGATCTAAGATCGTATTTACATATAGTTTCGTGGGAGTTAATAGAATTTCGCCCAAGGTCTTGTCCGAACCTTGGAATTTGTCTTCCAATTTCATTTCCAATTCTTCAAAGAACAGTTTTCTCACCAAGGAATATCCGTTGGAGTGAATTCCCGAAGATGAAAGTCCTATGACCACATCAGAGGGTTTGATGGTTGAACCGTCTATGATCTTTTCCTTGTCCACTATTCCCACGCTGAATCCTGCCAAGTCGTACTCATCCTTTGCATACATACCTGGAAGTTCTGCCGTTTCTCCTCCGATTATGGCTGTGCCTGTTTCCTTGCATGCAAGGGATACTCCCTTTACTATTTCAGCGATTTTTTCGGGAACTATTCTGTCCGCTCCTATGTAGTCAAGGAAAAACAAGGGCTTCGCTCCTTGACAAATAAGGTCGTTTACACACATGGCAACCAAGTCTATTCCCACGGTATCATGTTTGTCCATTTTTTGAGCAATTAAGAGCTTGGTGCCAACTCCGTCGGTGGAAGCCAGAAGCACGGGATTTTTCATGTCCTTAAACTCAGAAATGTCAAATCCTCCGCTGAATAGTCCTATTCCTCCTAAAACTCCCTTTGTGGCAGTGTTCTTTACGTGTTCTTTTATAAGTTCTACAGCTTTGTTTCCGGAGTCTATGTCCACTCCGCTATCTTTGTAATTAATCATATCTACTCCTTAAATAATTATGGGGTCTACAGGGTAATTTCCGTCAAAGCACGCCTTGCAATACCTATCCTCTCTAATGAGCGTTGCTCTTTGAAAGGCATCGGGAGATATAAAGGCAAGACTGTCAGCATCTATTTTTTCTCTTATCTCTTCAATGGATAAATTTGCCGCAATTAGATTTTTTCTGCTGGGTGTGTCAATTCCGTAGTAGCAGGGATAGCATACAGGCGGTGAAGTTATCCTCATGTGAACTTCCGTTGCTCCGGCTTCTCTGATCCTCTTAATCAGATTTGCGGAGGTGGTCCCCCTCACTATTGAGTCGTCTATGAGGGCGATTCTTTTGCCTTCCAATACAGTTTTCAGAGGATTGAGTTTTAGTTTTACCGACAATTCTCTGAGTTCTTGAGTGGGTTTTATAAAACTTCGGCCCATGTATCTGTTCTTTACAAGTCCCGTTGCGAAGGGTATCTTCCCCTCCTGGGAAAAACCTATGGCGGAAGGTATGCCGCTGTCCGGCACCGGAACTACCAAGTCCACGTCACAGGGTGATTCCAAGTACAGGTACTCTCCGCATCTTCTTCTGAAATTATAGGCGTTCACCTTGTCCAAGGTGGCATCTTCCCTTGCTACATACACATATTCAAAAATACAGTGCCTGGGTTTTTTAGGTCCCTCCAAGAAGAAACTCTTTATTCCGTCCTTTGTAACTTCCACTATTTCACCCGGGAGTATGTCCCTGGTATTGGTCATGCCAAGTATTTCGTTGGCAGCATTTTCAGAGGCGACTATCACATCATTGTCGTTATATCCTATGGTAAGAGGTCTTATGCCCATGGGATCTCTAAAGGCTACCATCTTATTATTCATGAGCAATACTGCCGAATAGGAACCCTTTATCACCTTCATGGCCTTCTTTATGGCATCTACTATGTAACCGTTGTAATATCTCGCTATTAGAAAAAGTATTACCTCTGTGGCGATGGAGGTTTGAAACATGATGCCCTCTTCTTCAAGTCTGGTTCTTAATATTTGATGATTTACAATATTTCCATCAAAGGCAATACTGAACTCATTTTTCTTTGCAAAGCCCATGAGAGGCTCTACATTGTAATCTTGATTTCCCCTGCTGGCTGTGTAGCTCACATGACCTATTCCCAAATTACCTTTGAGAGCATTTAAATTGTCTTCTTTAAAAATGTCTATTACCAGTCCTTGACCCTTTTTGCGAATTAATTTTTCTCCATCAGATACGGTCATACCGCCGGACTCTTGTCCTCTGTGTTGAAGTGAGTTTAAAGCGAAAAATAATTTTGTGCTCACGGATGAATTAGAAAACATCCCAACTACTCCACTCATAAAAAACATCCCATCCTATAATAAATTTTCCATTTTCCGAAGAGATACAATTAAAAATAAGAGAACCCAATTGTTCTCTTGCTAATTAATTTTAGCCGCAGTTTCCCCTTTATCTTCAGACAAACAGAATTCATCAAGCTTTAAGCACAACTTAAATTTTCTTAGAACTTCATTGAAACTACTCTCATTTGTCTTAATCTTAAATTTTCCTGAACAAATATGAGATGTGATCAATACAAAACCTCCAAAGAACTTGATTTCATTTATAATTATAGCATAGTCATCCCATTTTTAAAGATTTTTATTAAAAATCACAGGGTAAAAGAAAAAAACCCGAGAAAGTAATTTTCTCAGGTCTTGCTTAAAAAATAGGGATGAGCAACAAGTGTCTCTCTTGCTCATAATTAAATTTATTTAAATGCCTTGAGCATTATCTTCACCGCAATGTAGAAGAGTATCAATACGGCGAAAACTCCTATCAGTCCCAGAGCTGCTACTTCAAGCCCTGCTGTCATAAGTTCACTCATGAAAAACCTCCTATATAAATAAGGGTACAAGCGCAAGTATCATGGAACCTGCAACCACAGAACCCAATTGTCCCGCCACATTGGCACTCATTGCCTGCATCAAAATGAAATTGGTGGGATCTTCTTCCGTTGCAAGTTTTTGCACAACTCTGCCCGACATGGGAAAGGCCGATATACCTGCTGCACCGATCATGGGATTTACCTTCTCTTTTAGGAACAGATTCAAAAACTTTGCAAATATAACTCCGCCTGCTGTGTCAAAGACAAAGGCAACAAGTCCCATTCCCATTATCATAAGGGTCTTTAAATCCAGAAATGCTTCAGCGGACATGGTGGAGCCTATGGTGATACCCAGCAAAATCGTAACTAAATTCGCAAGTTCATTTTGTGCTGAAACTGAAAGTCTTTCCAGTACTCCGCAAACTCTGATTAAGTTTCCAAACATCAGCGCTCCGATGAGTGCCACGGACATGGGTGCTATTATTCCCGCTATGATAGTGATGACTATGGGAAACAATATCTCCACTATCTTGGGAACTTTAACTCCGGCATACTTCATCCTTATCTTTCTTTCTTCCTTGGTTGTAAGTAATTTTATTACCGGCGGTTGGATTATCGGCACCAAACTCATGTAGGAATATGCCGCCACCGATATGGGTCCTAAGTAATTTTGCGCAAATTCCTTTGCCACATAGATGGACGTGGGGCCGTCCGCCGCTCCTATAATACCTATGGATGCCGCTTCAGGCAGCGTAAACTGTCCCGTTGAAAGAGCAAAGAGCATGGTGGCAAATATTCCAAACTGCGCAGCCGCTCCGAAGAACAACATAAAAGGACTTGATATGAGCGGTCTAAAGTCAATCATCGCTCCCACCGCTATGAATATAAGTACAGGAAATAATTCCGTTGCAATGCCCATGTTATATAGCAAAGTCAAAAATCCTTCATCTCCCACTGCCGATGAAAAGGGAATATTGCATAAAATCGCTCCGAAGCCTATGGGCAATAAAAGAGTGGGTTCATATTCCTTGGCAATTGCAAGGTATATTAAAAACCCTCCTATTATGAACATGATGATGTGACTTAACTCCAAATTGAGTATCCCAATTAACAACCCGTTTTTTAAACCTTCCAAATTTTTCCTCCATTTTCAAAAAAATAAAGACCACCGCCTTTAAGACAGTGGTCTCGCTTCCATAAATTGGTCCTTAGCCGGGATAAATCCGTAATGACGGCTAAAGTTTATAAGCTACTCCCCAATGTGCATATCAGTATACATTAATCAAATTATTTTTTCAATATAATTTATAAATAAAAAAACGGTCTAAGATTAACTTAGACCGCAAATTTAAAATCCGATTAATACCAGCCTCTGAGTTTCATTACATCTGATATTGATTTTATAGCGTACATATAAACAGCATCTCTTAGAGAAACTTTGTATTCTTCAGCTAAGCTGAATACTCCTTCGATTGCCTTCATCATATCCGCTTCTTGTTTTTCTTCTACTTCTTTTTCTGTCCAATAATATCCGTATTGGTTTTGTACCCATTCGTAGTAAGAAACAAGAACTCCACCTGAGTTTGTCAAAATGTCGGGAGTTAGAGGTATTCCCTTCTTAGCAAGTGCTGCATCTCCGCCAGGTGTTGTAGGTCCGTTAGCTGCTTCACAAACTAATTTTACATTAAGTTTTTCAGCTACTTCTTCTGTGATTACATTTTCAAGTGCTGCAGGCACTAATATGTCATATTCGCCTTCCCAGAATTCTTTTTCTGAAATTTTCTTAGCGTTGGGGAATCCTAAAAGTGTATGATTTTCTTTCTTATATGCAAGAAGTTCTTCGAATTTTAATCCGTCTTCATTGTATAGAGCGTAATTTCCTTCTTGTTTATCCCATTCTGCAAGCGCTACAATTTTTCCGCCTTGTCTTTGAAGATTCTTAACTGTAAATGTTCCTACGTTTCCGAATCCTTGAACTGCAAGTCTTGATTTTGTTATGTCTATTCCGAATTTCTTAGCAGCTTCTCTTACTACTATTGAAACTCCAAAGCCTGTTGCTTCGTTTCTTCCTTCAGATCCGCCAAAAGCTACAGGTTTTCCTGTGAATGTGCCAAGATCCATTCTTTCGCCGTTAAGTTTGATATATTCATCCACAAACCATGCCATGATTTTTGGAGATGTTCCTGCGTCAGGAGCAGGTATGTCTATTCTTTCTCCTAAATATTTGTGAAGACCTCTTACATATCCTCTACAAAGTTGTTCTAATTCTCTATCTGATAAGTCGGTAGGATCAACAGAAACGCCGCCCTTTCCTCCACCATAGGGAAGTCCTAAAGCTCCGCCTTTAAATGTCATCCAAAGAGAAAGCGCCTTTACTTCATCAGCGTTTACAGCAGGGTGAAAACGAACGCCGCCCTTAGCAGGTCCTACTGCATCAGAGTGACAACTTCTATATCCCTTGAAAGTTTTTAATGAACCGTCGTCCATTTTTACAGGGATTGAAATTTCAATTACTCTCTTAGGTTCTTTAAGTAATTCATAAACTGCCGGATCAAGACCTAATTTGTCACATGCAAATTTTACTTTTTGTTGTGCCGCTACCAACGGGTTTAAAGTATCTGTCATTTTAATACACTCCTTTTTTAATAAAATTATCTCTATTTATCTAATGCCTGAAACAATTTTAACAAATTTATTATAACAAATAGTATATGCTAATTCAATGAAAACCCAAATAAATAGCTATTTATCGCTTTTTGGATAAATTAGTGTATACTTAAAAAACATTGATTACATCATTTAAAGCACTATTCTCTCCCCAAGATGTAAAAGCTTCCTGAAACCATCATTCCGCCAACTATATTTCCTAGAGTGGCCGGAACTATATTGTGAAGAGCCAAAGATAGGGTAACGTCTTTCGAGATCATTGAGCCGAAGGAATACACCGTCATATTTGCAATGCTGTGTTCAAATCCAAGGGCAACAAAGGTGAGTATGCACCATATTATCATAATCAACTTCGCAGCTTCGTTCTTCATCTTCATACAGCACAAAACCGCAACGCACACCATTATATTACACATTATTCCCTTGAAAAATATTGTGATGACATCAGCACTTGCCTTGCTGAAACAAAGCCCCACAACTGCATCTCCAATGGCAGTTCCTTTGCCCCCTGCTCCTATGTACAAAGCGGAAACGAGCAGAGCACCTAAAAAATTTCCCATGTACGACAGCGCACAGACTTTGATGGCATCCATTCCTGAAATCTTCTTGGTGAAAGCTCCTGCCGACAAGGTCATGATATTGCTTGTAAAGAGCTCTCCGCCTGCCATTACCACAAAGGACAATGCAGCCGAAAATATGATTCCATTGGATATTTTTACAAAATCAAAGTCCAGATTTCCAAAAACGGAAATGCTCAGTCCCATGAGAAATACTCCCAATCCTACAAAAAGTCCCGCCATAATGGAGGCAAGTACATATCTTTTCTTCGATTTAGAATAGAGGGCGTGTTTTTTATCCGCCCCCTTATCTAGTACTGATACTGCTTCACTATACATATAATTAATCACCTGAATTTTTTATAGAGTATATGCCTTAAATGTCTAATTATTGTCAAATAATTATCAAAAAAATAATTGGCGGTTTTTTCCGCCAATTATTTTTTATAGTACCGAGAAGTCTTCGTCTATTCCGTCACATATGAACATGTAGCCCGGTGAATGAGTTATCATTATTTCAGGTTTTGATGTCATGGCTATTGATTGCGGTGTTACTCCGCAAGCCCAGAATACCGGTATTTCTCCTTCTTTAATTTCTGATCTTTCACCAAAATCAGGTTTGTCAATATCCTTTATGCCGATTAGTTCAGGATTTCCCACGTGAACGGGTGCTCCGTGAACTGAGGGGAATCTCGATGTAACTGTGACCGCTCTTACAACTTGTTGGTAAGGTATGGGTCTCATTGAAACTACCATCTTTCCGTGGAAATCTCCAGCTGGTTTCGTTTCTATGTTTGTCAAGTACATAGGTACGTTGTGGTTGTCTTCAATATGTCTTACGGGAATTCCTGCGTTGAGCATAGCTGACTCAAAGGAGAATGAACATCCGATTAGGAATCCGACCATGTCATCGGTCCAGTATTTTTCTATGTCGGTAACTTCATCTACCAATTCGCCTTTTTTATATACTCTATATTTAGGAATGTCGAATCTTAAATCCGCTCCCGGAGCCATTAATTTAGGTTCGGGATTTCCTATTTCAGTCACATCTAGGATTGGACAGGGTTTCGGGTTTCTTTGAGCGAATATCAAAAAATCAAAAGCTACGTCCTTGGGCAGTATTGCGAGGTTTGCTTGAACATGTCCCTTGCTTATGCCTGATGTGGGTCTTATTAATTCATTCTTTCTAATTAGAGCTCTGGCTTCCTTAGGTGTTAAACTTGCTACATCTTTCAAACTATCACCTACTTTAATGATTCTCTAACAGCAAGAACTTTGTCCTCGAATTTTTTGTATAGTTCTTGAGCTTCCTCTATTGAAACTTTTTGGAAACAAAGTTTCGTGCCGGCTCCCATTTGAGCTAGTTTACAAACATCTTCTTTAATTACGGCTCCTATTTTGGTGTATCCTCCTGTTGTCTGTCTGTCTGCAAGAAGTATTATGGGAAGTCCATTTGCCGGTACTTGTATTGAACCCATAACTGTTCCGTCAGATATTATATCTGCTCCCTTGATGTGTTTTATTGAAGTTCCTTCCAATCTCATGCCCATTCTGTCGATGCTCTTTGAAACTGTGTATCCTCCCGATTCAAAAAATCTGTGGATTTCTTCTTCAGGAAAATAATCGTCCTGTGGTCCTAAGGTGGCTCTTATTACGTTGAATTTAGCTATTTCAGGATAGTATTTAGGATCAAGAACTTTGCCTTCTTTAGCTTCAGGATTTACCTTTACTTCAAATTCGTCCTTAGCCTTTAAAGCTCTACCTTGGTACCCTCCGACTTTACCCTTCATAAAGGTGGATTTACTTCCGTTTAATTCGGGAATTTCTATGGATCCGCCAAAGGCAAGATAGGCACGAAGACCATTCTTTAATTTACCGAAGCTCAGAGTACTTCCGGCTTTGACCCTGTAAGATGCATGCATGTCAACTGCTTTGCCGTCTATCTTAGGGTTTACATCTGCACCTGCTACAGCTATTACCACATCTTCATCAAATTTGAGCATGGGTCCGAAGTATGTTATTTCAAGAACCGCTTCTCCTCTTTCGTTTCCTACAAGAGCATTTGCAAGTTCATAGGAATACACATCCAATACTCCTGCCGCTACCATTCCGAATTTTTGGTAACCTATTCTTCCATAGTCTTGAACTGTAGTGGATATTCCACCGTTTATTACACTTATTTTAGCCATTCAAATCACCTACAGACACCTTTGTAATCTTGACTTTATATTCTCCCTTTTCGACCTCTTCTGCTATTCTGTCATATTCGTCCTTTGTGATGCTGACGTATCTGATATAGTCACCTGAGTTTATAAATACAGGTGGATCGTTTTCGGGGCTATAAAGCCTTACAGGAGTTCTTCCTATTAATTGCCATCCTCCTGGAGATTCTGAAGGGTACATACCCGTTTGAGTTCCTGCGATTCCCACGGAACCGGGAGTAATCTTCAAACGAGGAGATTTAAGTCTTGGAGTGGCTATTCTTTCATCCAGTCCTCCCAAATAAGTGAATCCCGGCAAAAATCCCAACATATAGACTAAGTAGTCTGTTCCCGTATGAATTTTAATTACTTCTTCTTCAGATAAGTTTGCATTTGAAGCGACATTTGCAATGTCAGGACCATACTCCCCACCATAAAGTGTGGGGATTTCTATTAAGTTTACTTCTCCGCCTGCAGTGTCTGTTTGAGCTTGTTCATAGCCCTTCAGTCTTTCTACCAATTCACTATAGCTTATCTTTAAAGGATCGTAATTGATGGTGATGGATCTGTATGTGGGAACCATCTCAACTATTCCGTCAATGTTATCATCTTTTATTTTTGCAACTGTATATCTGATACTCGCATTTATTTCCTTTGAAATTTCATTTCCGAACTCCATTAGAATAGAGCGATCAGAAGATACAAGATACCTAATGTCTCCCATTTAATCCTCCTAATTTAAACTAACTTAGATAAACCTCCTACGAGAGTTTGAACGCCTACATATGCTGCGATTACACAAACTATCCATCCTAAAATTCTAAGATATGTGGGGTGTACGTAATCTCCTACGATTGATTTCTTAGTACTTGCAATTAGCATTACTGCTAAAGTTACAGGAAGAATCAATCCGTTTACAGCTCCTACCAATATCAATAGAGTTTGAGGTTGACCAACTATTATGAATATAAGAGTTGAAACTACGATAAATCCTATAGTTACTTTGTTTGCGTTTTCATCTACAGGTTTAAACAATGTTCTCAAGAATGAAACCGATGTAAAAGCAGCTCCTACTACAGATGTTACAGCCGCTGCACAATATACGATTCCGAAAATTTTATATCCGATGTTTCCTGCTGCTATTTGGAAAGCTGAAGCAGCAACGTTTGATTCATCCAGTGCAGCTCCTGAAGATACTACTCCTAGTACTGCTAAGAATAAGAAAATTCTAACTATCAAGGCAACTCCTATACCTAAGTTTGCCGATTTTGTAACTTGTGATAAGTTTTCCTTTCCTGTTATGCCTGCATCTATAAGTCTGTGTCCACCTGAGAATACTATGTATCCTCCTACTGTTCCTCCAAGAAGTGTAAGTATAGCAGGTACAGTAGCGTTGAAATCAGCCGGTGCTACCATTCTCGCTGCCGCTTCTCCCACAGGAGGAGATGTTGTAACGGTAACATAACCGATTAATATAAGCATTATAGCTCCTAAAATTTGAGTTAATTTATCCATTGCATTACCTGCAGATTTAGAGGTAAATATAATTATACCTATGATAGCTCCTATTACTGCACCGAGTTTAGGATCAATTCCGAAGATAACTTGCATTCCAAGTCCTGCACCGCCGACATTACCGATGTTAAATGCAAGACCGCCTGCAGCTACTAAAAATGCTATGAAATATCCAAGACCGGGAAGTAATTTATTAGCTATATCTTGACCTCTTAGTTCTGATACAGCTATAACTCTCCATACGTTTAATTGAGTGATGTAGGCCATTATTATGGATACAAAAATTACAAAGGCAAAGTCAGCTCTCAGAGAGTTTGTAAAAGTTGCTGTTTGCGTCATAAATCCCGGACCAATTGCTGATGTCGCCATAAGGAAGGCAGCACCTATTAATACTGATAAATTGCTTTTTTTATTTTCCATAGTTAGTCTCCTTATAAAAATTTTATTTTACGAAGTTTTCGATTGCTTCAATCTTTATTCCTGCTTCTTCAAGACCAGCTCTTATTCCCTTTACAAATTCAATAGCCTTTGGATTATCTCCATGAACACATATTGAATCCGCTTTAATATCTATATCCTTTCCATCTGCTGTGGTTACTTTTCCTTCTTTTACCATTCTGATAACTCTCGGAACAGCATCCTTCAGATCCTTTACAAAGGCTCCCGGAAGAGCTCTGTTTACAAGAGATCCGTCTTCGTTATATCCTCTGTCTGCAAATACTTCTTCACTTACTCTAAGTCCTCTAGCCTTTGCAGCTTTCGCTATTTGGCTTCCACTCAGCACCATGAGTATAATATCTTTATCAAGTGCTTCCATACCGTCTATAATTGCATTTGCCATAGCTTCATCAGCACACGCTGTGTTATATAATGCACCATGCATTTTCATGTGTTGCAGTTTGATACCGTTAGCTTTTGTGAAAGCCATCAATGCACCTGTTTGATATAGGACATATGCCTTTGCATCTGCAGGTGATACAGCCATTTTTCTACGACCAAATCCTATTAAATCCGGATATCCGGGATGAGCCCCTACATTAACCCCATATTCCTTTGCCATCTTAACTGTCTTTTCCATTATTATCGGGTCACCGGCATGCCATCCGCAGGCCAAGTTGATACTTGTAACATGTTTGATGATTTCATCATCCATTCCCATGGTGTAAGATCCAAAGCCTTCACCGATATCACTGTTTAAGTCTACATAATATTGCATAATAATTCCTCCTTTCAGTTTTTGCTATAGCGTACCTTTATTTAAATAAATTAAATAAACAAATTGATTGGAAAATGTTTTCATGAGCGTTTTGCACTATCATAGAATTTTGTACATTTTATATCTTAGACTTTTATCATCTGTTACATTATATCATTTTTATGTTACTTTGTTAACAACTATAATTTTAAAATAAATTTTAGTATTTTTTTGATATTATATACCCCTAAAATACTTTTATGGAAATACCCCCAAAAGGCTAAGCAGCGCCATAATTTTAAACCGTCCATTAAAAAAATCCGGAGACGGTTCTTGACCTTTCTCCGGATTTTTCGACTTATATAATTTGATATCTGTGATCTTTTATTGAGTTTTGGAAAAATATAGCCAAGAATCCCGGTCCCGTATGTGCTCCCACAACGGGCCCCAATTGAATTATAAGTATATTTTTTTCATCAAAATCTGTTTTTTTGAGTAATTCGGCTTTTATTTTATGCGCAATTTCAATATCATCTCCATAGGATATGCATATGGTCTGATCCTTTATCTCTTCAGAATACACATCTGCAAATCCGTCGGCAATCCTTTTGTAAAGCATATTGCCACCTCTTACCATCGCTGTTTTCCTGAGCTTACCGTCAGATCTAGACACTTCTAAAACAGGTCTTACATTTAAGAGGTTGCCCAATGTGGCGGCACCCTTTGAAACTCTGCCTCCCCTTACAAGATATTCGAAGGTCGTTACGGAGAAGGTGTGAATATTGTGCTCTCTGATGAATTCCAACTCATCTAAAATAAATTCGGCACTTTCTCCAGACTGAGCCATTAAAGCTGCCTTTGCAACTAAAAGTCCCATTCCGCATGTGGCACTTTTGGAGTCGAAGACATGTATCTTTCCCTGGGGATGTTCAGCTAAAAGACCTTCCTGTGCCATTTTAGCCTGATTGTATGTCCCAGAGATACCCGAGCTCAAAGATATGTAAATTATCTCTCTTTTTTCCTCAATATATTTAGAGAAACAGCTTCTGTACTCAAATTCCGAGATTTGACTGGTGCTGTAAACTTCCTTCTCCTTCATTTTTTCAAAAAATTCATCTGCACTCATATCCTCTGGCAGCACTTCATTTTCCGAATCGATAACAGGTATATTCAAAACTTCTATATCGTATTTTTCAATTAAGTCCTTATCTAAATCCATTCCGCTATCTGTGATAATTTTTATATTCATAAATACTCCTTAGATTTTATTTATCGCTTCCATGGTATTCCCTCGAGCATTGTAAAAATCCTATTATTTCATAACAAAAAATTCGCACCGAATTTTAAAGTGTGCGAACAAGCCATAATTCCATTAAAATTATAACACGGTACACTCTCCCTTTGCAATAATACCCCTATATTTTTAAGGATTTTAAATTCCGATGAATATTAGGGAGGATTTCATGAAGAATTATCTCTAAAATAACAATTTTGCAACGTTCTATGAGATCTTTTAATTTGATAAAGAAAAATTGTAATGATAAAATTAAGTTTAAATTATTGCAATGATGAAGGGGAAGATTTTTATGAATGCATTATCAGATTTGAAGATTTTAGATTTTACCACGCTTTTGCCGGGACCCTATGCAACCATGCAATTGGCAGATATGGGAGCGGAGGTCATCAAGATTTCATCGCCTTCAAAGTACGATTTAGTATTGGAGGCGGAGCCTAAAATCAAGGGCAGGTCGGCAAATCTTCTGTGGCTAAATAGAAACAAAAAAACTTTGGCACTTAATTTGAAATTGGCAGAGTCCATTAAAATAGTGAAGGAGCTCTTAGGAGAATACGATATCATAGTTGAACAATTTCGCCCCGGAGTGATGGAAAAATTGGGTTTGGGTTATGACGAACTCAAAACTGTGAATCCCCGATTGATATACTGTTCCATAACAGGCTACGGTCAAAGGGGAGCTTTAAGCAAAAAAGCAGGGCACGACATCAATTACTTGGCAAGATCGGGCTTGATGAGTTTCAGCGGAAGGAAGGACAGCGGTCCTGTGCTTTACGGCACTCAAATAGCCGATATAGCTGTGGGTTCCATGAACTCCGTCATCGCCATTTTAGCAGCGGTGAATTACAGAAGGCAAAGCGGCGAGGGGCAGCATATAGACATCGCTATGATGGACGGACTTTTGCCCTTTAACTCCCTTATCGGTTCGCAGTACCTGGGCGGTGCTCCTATGCCCACCATAGAAAACGAGTTTCTAAACGGAGGAAGCTGTTACGACTTCTATAAGACAAAGGACGGAAGATACCTCTCGGTAGGTTCTCTTGAACCCAAGTTTTGGACTGGTTTGTGCGAAATTCTGCAAATTGATGCCCGTGGCCCCGAAGATGTCGACGCCAAGGAAGAGATACGCAAGAAATTTATGTCCAAGGATCTCGAGGAATGGGTGGAAATATTTGCAGATAGGGATGTATGTGTCGAGCCTGTGCTTAATTTAGAAGAAGTCGTGGAAGATCAACACATAATAGACAGAAAACTGATTGTAGAACTGGATGTAGATGGTGAAAAAGTTAAACAATTTGCAAACCCCATAGTTTTTTCCAAGACGAAACAGGAGTACAAATTTGCTGGCAAGGTCATAGGTGAAGATACAAAGGAAATAATGTTGAAATTGGGTTATAGCGAAGATGAAATCAATGAGTACAGAGATAAGGGAGTATTTAAGTAAGTATTTTTAAAGGACAGGACAGTTTTCATGAAATTATAGGTCAAATCATAAAAATAAAGATACCCAAGGGTATCTTTATCTTTTTTTAAAAAACTTTGCATTGAAAATCCTCTGTGTTTTTATGAGTTGATCCGTAGCTAACTTTTGAATTTGCATACAAAATTCTATTTGATTTTTTAAAAGCTCCAAGTAGGCCTCTTCCATCTCTTCCTTTTCCTCCTCGTAGATTATGGGAAGGTTTAGAGATTGTTCCTCTATCTTGGGAGGATTCAGCTCTATGACCAACTCTCCTCTGTTGCTTTGCAAATCCTTTAAAGCTCTTTTATTTTTTCTTTCTGCCTTTTTTACTTCCACCAAGGCTCTGTTGTTCTTTATAAACTCCATTTGGAAACTCTGATCCTCCGAAGAGGCAAACATGGCAAAAATGCGTTCAATCTCATCTTCCAAAGTTTCATTGTGGATTTTATCCAATAGGACATCTTCAAAAAAGTCCTTTAAATCCTCGGGAAAGTCCGCCAACTCATGGGATTCCACAGCCACATAGGTGAGATTTTCCTCATCTCTTGCAGGACTTAAAACCCTGCATATAAAACATCTGTCATCCCACTTAACAGCTATTAAATCCTTCTCCTTCAAGGCCTTTGTGCAGTTTATCAAGGTGCCGATTTTCTTTCTGTCATCGGCACTCAACTCTGAAAGATCTTCTTTTTTAAATTCAAAGGATATTAAATCCTCTTTCAAACTTATATTTAATAAATCGTCATTTATGACATTTAGACCGTACAACATCATAGACCTCTTAAATAGTCAGGCCTGAAATTTCTGTTTTCAAGCGTTTCATCGATAAGTTCAATCAATCTTTCTCTATCTTCGTTTAAATTTCCCTTTAGAGATACATAGTTAGATGCGTGATTTGATCTGAATATGGTGCCTTGTGAATCCACATTTTCAAGGAACAACTTCATTTCATACAGTATCTCATCTGCAGAGGGCATCTTGAATTTACCACTGACATAGTCCTTGTAGATGGGTGCATTTTTGTATATGCGCATAGTCAAGTAAGAAACGTAATCCGGCTTTGTCATGGTGATGAGCTTCGCCGTGTTCACTGCGTTTTGCTCCATCTTGTCAACTCCGCCCAAGCCTGCGATTATGGTTATGGAACTTAAAAATCCCACTTCTTTGCACTTCTTCATGGCGGCAACATATTCATCTACCGTAAGACCTTTTTTTATATCCCTAAGGATCTCTTCATCTCCGCTTTCAAAGCCTATATAGAGCATCTTTAATCCCTTATCGTACAAGGTTTTTAGTTCCTCTAGGGATTTTCTGTTTATATCTCCCGCCGTCGCATAACTGGATATTCGCTCCACATTGGGGAAATTCTCATTTATATAATCCAACAGTTGCGCTAAGTGTTCCGTCTTTAAAACTAAAGCATCTCCATCTGCTATAAATATTCTTCTAAATCTGGGAAAATACTCTCTGATAGTCTCAAGGTCTTCTATTATATCTTCAATTTTTCGTACAATGAAAGGTTCATCTTTGTACATGTAGCAAAAGGTGCAATCATTGTGTGCACAACCTATAGTTGCCTGAATTATCAGTGATGAGGCCTCACTGGGAGGTCTATAAACATCTCCGTAATATCTCAAATCGATTCTCCTCTCGAATTTTTACCGTGTTTTTTCAACAAATCTTCCTTTACCTTCCACAAATTGTAGGACAAGTCCACGATGTATTCCTGCGGATTGTCAAATCTTCTCGTTTCCTCCCAAAGAGTTTCAAGTTCAGATTGAACAAAGGATTTGATTTCTTCAATGGTCGGCAAGTCATAAATCAATTTTCCCTTTTCATATATTTGAACTAACATGGGTTTTGCCTCGAAATTCTTCAAAACCTTTCTCTTCCAAGTAAATATGGGGTGGAATATTTCATAATCACCGGAATCATCCAGTTTTTCATCATACAGTGTAACCACATCGGCAATGGCCTTGCCCGTTTCCTTGTCGTAGCATCTGTAAATTTGTTTAAATCCCGGTGTAGTTATCTTGGATACATTATCTGAAATCTTTATCTTGGGAATGATATTGCCCTCTTTATCTTCCGTGGCGGTCAACTTGTAAACTCCTCCAAAAACCGGTGAGCTCTTAGAGGTGATAAGGCGCTCTCCCACTCCGAAGGCGTCGATTTTAGCTCCTTGCACAAGGAGATTTTGTATTACAAATTCATCCATGGAATTGGAACCCATGATCAAGGCATCTTCATATCCTGCATCGTCCAACATCTTCCTTGCTTTTTTCGACAAGTAAGCAATATCTCCTGAATCTATTCTTATTCCCTTGGGTCTGTATCCCTTGGGAACAACCACTTCGTCAAATACCCTTATGGCATTGGGTATTCCTTCCTTTAGGGTATCGAAGGTGTCCACCAACAACAGACAATTGTTGGGATAACATTCAGCATATACTTTAAAGGCTTCATATTCACTGTCAAATAATTGAACCCATGAATGTGCCATAGTACCCAGAGCCGGCACACCGTAGAGCTTTTCCGCAAGAGTGTTCGCCGAACCGTTACATCCGCCTATGTAGGCAGCTCTCGCTCCTAAATTCGCTCCCGTGTATCCTTGCGCTCTTCTGGAACCGAACTCCGTAACTCCACGTCCCTTGGCCGCATAGACTATCCTGTTTGCCTTAGTGGCTATCATAGACTGGTGATTAATAGTCAGTAAAACCATAGTTTCAACCATTTGCGCTTGAATTATAGGGCCTCTCACAGTGATCAGAGGTTCTCCCGGAAAAACTACCGAACCCTCCGGAATTGCCCATACATCACATTCAAATTTAAAATTTCTCAGATAGTTCAGATATTCATCATCAAAAATTCCCTTTGTCTTCAAAAATTCTATATCATCGTCATCAAAGTGCAAATTTTCGAAATAATCAACCAACTGTTCAAGACCGGCAGTTATGGCATAGGACGCATTGTCAGGAACAGACCTGTAAAACATATCAAAGTATACTATCTTATCCTTGTAACCCGCTTTGAAAAATCCGTTACTCATCGCAAATTCATAAAAATCCGTGAGCATTGAAAGATTCACATCATTTATTTTCCCCAATTTGAAATCCTCCTTTTACACTGAGTACTATTATATAATTATT
>JAUNLL010000075.1 GCA_030532275.1 Peptoniphilus sp.
CAAAACGTCCTATTATTTCATACAATTGGAAATTATAATCTTTAATCGCAACATCTAAATTTTTTAACTCTTTTCTCTTAGACGATACATTTCCGAACTTTTCATTAATAACTCGACAGAAATAGCAGAAACAACATTCTCGTATATACCGATTAAACTTAGATATTCGCTCATAACTTAATTTTATATGTGTTAAAGAAAGATCATATAATTGCATAATATCTATTCCCAATATATCTGCTGCCTCATACATTTCACTTAAAATATAACAAGTATCAACACTTTTAATGTTTTTCTTGGTTCTATATGTTGTGCTCATTTCAAACCGTCTATAAGAAAAAACCACATCCTCGATTGTCCAAGCCGTATGTACCTGTGGTAATATCAAAAAGGAAATGATGGAATCCTCAAATAAAAAGCCTTTGGGAAATTGTATTTTTTTAAATAATTCAGTTTTAAATACTTTACCACAGGGGAAACCTAATAAATGATTAATAGGATCTGTAACAACTGCTGTCTTAGAAAAACTCGCCTGCCTTTTTTTACCGTTTTTCCAATCATAAAAATTTCCTTCAACAACATCTGCAGCATTTCTATACGCACATTGCATTAACCTTTGAATAGCGCCTGGCTCTAATATATCATCAGAATCAACAAACATGAGATATTTTGAGCTAACATTTTCAATCCCTTTATTCCTAGCTGCAGCAGCTCCTTGGTTCTTTTGACTGATTACAACAATTCTTTCATCACCAAAATATCTTTTAAGAATTTCTAATGTTCTATCTGTAGAACCATCATCAACAACTATCATCTGCCACATATAATCACATTTCTGGTTAATTATAGACTCCACACATTCTTGGATATATTTTTCACTATTAAATGCTGGAATAATGATTTGAAGATCAAATCTTTTTACTGCATTCCAATTCTTATCTCTTAGAATTGTAGCTTTACCATCTGATTTTACAGAATAAAGACTTAAATCTTTATCCACATTTATAACATCTTTTTTTTTCTTTTTTATTCTAATAGCCAATTTACTGGCTATTAATTGACCTATCCCTAATTTCCTACATACTTTTCCAAAATTCAAAAGAATCCAATCAATAGTTGAACACTCCATATTCATACACTTTTTTTTCTCCTCATAATATGACTTACTAAATAGAAATGATTTAATCCCCAGGCCAACATTAAGGTAATACCGAAAACAATTACTGGCTCCAACCATTCAAATTTTATACTCTCTATTTGTAGCATTTTTTTACTTTTAATAACAATTTCCATTATCATCCAATGATATATATATATATCAGTTGAATATTTATTTCCAATTACAGCCAGTCCATTTTTAGGGGATAAATCAGGATATTTCAAAGCCAGGATTACCATCGCAAATATAGCTATAATTGAACCATTAAAAATCTGTAGATTGCCAATTGCAAACCGCTCACATAAAATCATAAATAACCCTAATAAAAACATTGCAATCAGACGTACTCTCGTCAAATTAGATAACAATTTTCTCTCATATAATCGAATACTATAGCCTATAATTAAAAATGGCATTCCATAAAACCAGACATTTCGAAAAAATGCCATATTCCATCCCAAATCATTTATATGAGAAATACTCATTAAAATGATATGTATCTCCAAAATAAGTACAGCAGTAATCCAACTTAATCTAATGCGAGACTTAAGCATGCAATAAAATAGTATGTATCCTCCCAATAATGCAAGTAAAAACCATAAATGTCCCGCAATAGAGTCATAGCTAAAAAACAGCGTACCTATTACTGTTTTTATTGAGAAGACATCATCTGCATACCATCGTATGACTTTTTGATATCCTCCTCCTATTAATCTCACAAAACTTTCCCATAAAAAATACACAAAAAAAGAAATTACCATCAGCTTGAATGTTCTTTTAATTTTTTTAGGCAACTTATCTAATGTTTTTTTTTCATCTCCAGCCCAAAGATAATATCCCGAAATAATAAAAAATAAAGCTACAAACATTCTGCTCACTGATGTTACAGCAATTCCAAAAATTCCGGGAAAGGGAGAATGAATGAAAACAACACCAATACATGCAATACCTTTTAACATATCTAATGTTGTATTTCTCTGATTACTATTTTCATTCATTATTTTTATCTCAACTCTCTTTCTAAAAAATCCAGCGATTCGTCTTTCATTTTTTTTAATCGAACCTCGACTGGACTATAATTAATTTCTTCCATGTAATTAAAACGATTATAATCATCAAAAAAAAGCATTCTATGTTTCAGTTGAAGTGAGGAAAGCAAGGTGTCTAATCTTGCATCACGTTTTTTTTCATCCTTTTCACATATAGAATAGAATTTTTTTTCATAGTTTATGGCAAACGCGCTTCCGTGGAAAGAATCAGAAATTACTAACTCAGCATGATGAATAAAACTTAAAAAATCTCCTGGTCCCGAATTCCCTGAAAGTTTTATACCATAATAAAACGTACGAAAACTTGCATTTGTTGTATATATAGTCACTATTGGTAAGTTTAATTTTTTCGATACCTCTTCTGCTATTTTTAAAGTTCGTTTATCCATATTTACAGAATATAAAAATATATATTTACTGCGCATTCGTCTAGGTTTTTCCAAACATTGATAATCTTTTTTGTTTAACAATAATGTCGGATCTAACAGTACCGGAATTGATTTACTATTGTTTAAAAACACCTCCAGATGTTCAGCGCCTGATACTTCTCTAATCGATAATGCCGAAAATTTATTTAACGCCTCAAAAATTTTATAATCTCTCGGTAGTTCAAATTTTCCGTTTCCAATACTTGGTGCATATGCAATTTTTTTCACATTAACTGCTGAGGGAAAAAAATATTGTATGCTAAAATCTTGTGTTTGATTATTCCATATCTGATCACTTCCTGCAATTACACAGTCATACGTTTCTTCTAAACAGCTCATATCTGAAGATGCATCGTATTTTGTTTCTGATATTATCACATTTTTCGTCAGAAAATCATCGAATGCCTTCCTACGCTTATCAAACAAAGGATAATATAGGATACTGGCAACATTATGGACAAGATTTTTAAACGTATGTACTGGAATAAAAGCACTTCTTATCTTATCAATTGCCGGAGGATAAAAATCAATAACCTCTGTCATTCCTATAGTATTGATTCTTTTAATAATTTGTTGCAAAGCATATGTTTGAAGAACCGATCCATAGTTTAAAGATCTATGAAATGTCATTGTCCCTATTCTTTTTTTATATTTGATTGAACTCACTTATATCATTCCTTTTCTTGAAATCATTCTTTTTATTATTTCCAAAGTAGCTTTAAATTCAACTCTCTTACGAAAAACACAATAAAAAATAAAATTAGGTATAATAATAGAAACTAATCCATTTAATACCAATGTTATTTCAGGATTAAATGTTAAATTAAAACAAATACTTCCACTTATGACTGCTGCAATAATAATCACACTAATATATTGAGTAATCTGGACAACATAATCTTTTATGTTCCTTTTATAAATTAACGTCATTACATTGATTATAATCCAAGGAATACTAATAAACCATACGCTTAAAATGGTTGATAAAACTATACCATAAATCCCCATTTTTCTAACCAAACATATATTAAGTGTCAAATTTGCAATGCCAGAAATCAATGGTCGAAATCTATCTTCATGCCAAATCCCTCCTGCATCTTTAAAAAGAGAAAGAAACATAACTATTTCATATCCTAAGAAATAGATACAAAGTAGTACAACAACTAATCCTGGTAAAAGTTTATCTTTTCCCATCCATAGTTCCATAAATGGTTGATATAAGCACAAAAAAGCACAAACGCAAAAACATAAAATCCAAAAAACCATAAATGTTAAAACTCTAAAATCTTTGTAGTTTTCCTTATCTGATTTCGTGATCAAGCTGTTTCCAACTCCTGCTGTAATAGAGCTATATATAATTGTCATAAACGCCATTACCGCACTCATAATATAATAGTAATTTTGATAAACTGCTAGCATATATAAACCTAAATATGCCGATATAACAATTGTATCTGCCGAGCTCACAATTGTCCCACCTATTTTCGAAGTAAATAAGTCCCTAACTCTTTTATTTATTAACCTCACTTCCTCTTTATCTAAGTCTCCTTTAGGCTTATAATGCGGAAACATTCTATCCGCAATGAATGCAGTTGTTAAATTTGTAAGAATTTGTACTATAAGGCTTGACATAATAAAATAGTAGTAATTCTTAAAACAAATCAGAGAAACGAATTGCAATGTATATTTACATGTATCTGTTACAATACTAACCCTACTACTAATATCCGTTCTTTGATGAGCTGTTAATATACTATTTTTATATGCAAAAAGCCAATATGAAAGAACAGTTGCCAATAAATTCATAAAATATAACACATACAGATTCACACTTTCTGGCAAATCTGATTTTATTAAATCAGGCAGAACGGGTACAAGTAATAATCCCATTGCCAAAATAGCAATTCCAATTATTCGATAATATGTCCTATATAACTTCATTAAAGAACAAATTTTATCAGTATTGTCATTTGCAATAGGACTATACATAGAATAAATCATTGCACTTCCCACACCGAGCTCTGCAAGATTTAGTACCTGTAAAATAGAGGAAAATAAACTATTTAACCCTAAATATTGTATACCTATAGTTTGTATAATAACAGTTCTAAATATAAACGGAAGCAAGAGTTGATATATTTTCAAAATAAAACCAAAAATTATATTTCTAGTTGCATTTTTTGTTCTTTCTATCT
>JAUNLL010000004.1 GCA_030532275.1 Peptoniphilus sp.
ATTTATTTTGCTGTATAGTTAGTGAAATTATTTTTCAAAAACTTTTGCTACTGCGTTTTTAACTAATTCATCATCAGCGATGAAGGGAAGTGTGATTACTCCGTCTGTACGGTTGTTGTTGAATTCAGCTGCTGTTTCTACTGCGTGTTCGTTTCTAGCCCAGCTTCTTCTTGCAACTCCGCCCATTACGTCCCAGCTTAAGGACAATTTGATTATTTCGTCAGCTCTTTCTGAACCGTCAAGCAATAATCCAAATCCACCGTTGATTGATTTACCGATACCAACGCCACCGCCGTTATGAAGAGCGACAACAGTCATTCCTCTTGCTGCGTTACCTGCGTAGCATTGTACTGCCATGTCTGCGCATACGTTAGATCCGTCTTTGATGTTTGATGTTTCTCTAAAGGGAGAGTCAACGCCTGATACGTCATGGTGGTCACGACCCATCATTACAGGTCCGATTTTTCCTTCACGAACAAGTTTGTTGAATGCAAGAGCTATTGCAACTCTACCTTCTTCGTCTTGGTAAAGAATTCTAGCTTCAGTACCTACTACTAATTGGTTCTTTTCAGCGTCTTTTATCCAGTTGTAGTTATCTCTGTCTTGATATCTTCTGTTGGGATCTATGTTTTCCATAGCTGCCTTGTCAGTTGCTACCAAGTCTTCATGTTTACGGCTTAAGCATACCCATCTGAAAGGTCCGTATCCGTAGTCGAATAGAAGCGGTCCCATGATGTCTTCAACGTAGGAAGGCCAAATAAATCCGTCTTTATCATCTATACCGTTCTTTGAAATTTCCTTTACGCCTGCATCATAGATGGCTTTCATGAAGGAGTTACCATAGTCAAAGAAGTAAGTTCCCTTTGCAACAAGTTCTTTAATAACTTGGAAGTGTTGTTTTAGTGTGTCATCAACCATTTCTACGAATTTTTTGTGATCTTCTGCAAGAAGTCTTGTTCTTTCTTCAAAGCTGATGCCTACAGGACAATATCCTCCATCATATGCGTTGTGGCAGGAAGTTTGGTCTGAAAGCAAGTCGATGTGAATGTCGTTTTCATTCATGTAGTGAAGAAGGTCTACAATGTTTCCATGGTAAGCGATTGACATGGGTTCTTCTTTTTCAAGGTATTCTTTTGCAACTTTGCAAGTTTCTTCAGGAGTTTCAGTAACTTTTGAAATCCAACCTTGTTCAAGTCTTGTTTCAATTCTTGACATGTCAACTTCAGCTACGATACCTACTGCATGTGCGATTTCAGCAGCTTTACCTTGAGCACCACTCATTCCGCCAAGTCCTGATGTAACGAATAGTTTTCCTCTTAGATCTCCGTCTTCAGGAATACCTAATTGCATTCTACCTGCGTTTAGGATTGTGTTGAATGTTCCGTGAACTATACCTTGAGGTCCAATGTACATCCATCCACCAGCAGTCATTTGTCCGTAGTTTGTAACGCCCATTTCTTCTGCGATTTCCCAGTCTTCGTGGTTGTCATATTCGCCGATTAACAATCCGTTTGTGATGATAACTCTTGGAGAGTTCTTTCTTGAAGCGAATAGTCCAAGGGGATGTCCTGATTCAACTACTAAAGTTTGTTCATCAGTCATAATTTCTAAGTACTTTTTGATCAATCTGTATTGCATCCAGTTGTGGCATACTGAACCTGTTTCACCATAAGTAACTAATTCATAGGGATATAGAGCAACTTCAAAGTCAAGGTTGTTTTCAATCATTACTTGACATGCTTTACCTGCTAGGCAGTTTCCTTTGTATTCGTCAATTGGTTTACCGTAAAGGTGTCCTTCCGGTCTAAATCTGTATCCGTAAATTCTTCCTCTTGTAGTTAATTCTTCTAAGAATTCAGGGATAAGTTGTTCGTGGAATTTTTCCGGTATATATCTAAGAGCATTTTTAAGTGCTATTTCAGTTTGAGCTTGTGTTAGTCTGAATCCTCTATCCGGAGCTCTACGAATTCCTTCTTCAAATACGGGATCTGCAGGAAGTTCGTCAAATTCCAATTTAACTTTCATCGCTTTTTCAATTTCATTATTATTAAGCATTGATTTATTTCCTCCTCTTTAATCATATAACCTTTTCCTGTTCATTATATTTTCGCACCGTCTTTTAAAAGTCAATAGTAAAAATTTTACTAAATTTTTTTAAAAGTTCTCGGGCACACTGCTAATTTTTTCCCTTAGATGATAATTAGACACAGTGTATTTTTTTGCAATAGACAAATAAGTTTACTGTTATTGACATATAAATTAACTTGTACTAAAATTTATTTAATACGCACACGTAGCTCAGTCGGATAGAGCGAAGCTCTCCTAAAGCTTAGGCCGGGGGTTCAATTCCTCTCGTGTGCACCATTAAAGGGGATTTTTTCCCCTCTTTTTTATTTAGTAAACTATTTCTCTATCCTTCACTACTACTTTTCCGTGCTTGATTACCGTGTTGACATAGTCTATTCCGTGAATGTAAATCACGTCGGTATAGTCATCAGTATCCCAGATTTGAATGTCGGCATACTTTCCTTCTTCAATTGAACCGTAGTCCTTTTCAAGTCTTAATGCCTTGGCAGCGTTGAGCGTTGCTCCTTTTAATGCTTCTTCGGCGCTTAGTCCGTGGTTTCTGCATGCCATGTTCATGCACAGTGAAGTTGAAACTGTGTAGTTTCCGGGGTTTAAGTTTGTAGCTAGGGCTATGGTCATTCCTCTGTCTATGAAATGTCTTCCGTCTGCAAGAACCTTGTAGTATTGTTTTACATAGTCCGTCGTAGGAAGTACTATTCCCACTACGTTCTTTTCTATCATTATGTCTATTTCTTCTTCTGTAAGATAGTTGAGGTGAGCCACGCAGTAAACTCCTTCTTCGGCAGCCATCTTGGATGCTCCCACTGATGAAAGTTCGTTGCCGTGTATTGTACCGTTCATTCCGTATTTTTTAGCGGCTTGCAGGTACTTTCTTCCCTGTTCCACGGAGAAAAATTGTTCTTCCACCCATATGTCTGCCAATTCAGCTAAATTTTCCTCTTTTATGGCAGGCATTACTTCCTTTATACAGAAATCTATATAGTCGTCTTTGCCCATGGCAGGATCCCAATCGTGTCCGCCTAAGTAGGTAGCCAGTATGGTTTGAGGTGAAATTTCCTTCGCCTTTTTTATGGCTCTTAGTTGTTTGAGTTCTGTATCCTTATCTATTCCGTATCCGCTCTTTACTTCCACCGTGGTTACTCCGCCCTTTAGAAGCAGGTTCAATTTTTCCACGGAAGCCTCAACTAACTGATCCAAATCCGCATCCATAGTTTGCTTAACAGAGGACTTCATGCCCACTATGCCGGCCTTTTCTTCTATTATCTTGGGGTCATTGGTGTAGAGTTTAGCAAGGTATTCAGCCTTTCTGTCCCCTCCGAAGGCTAAATGAGTGTGCGGATCTACAAATCCCGGCATTACGGTCTTGCCTTCACAGTCGATTATTTCAGTTTTGTCGTCGATAAATTCCTTTAAATTTTCGAATTTATCGATTTTCTTTATTTTGTCATCTTCAATCAGTATGGAATATCCCGTCAAAGTGCCTATGCCACCGTCGATGGATTCATCGATGGTGTGGATTTGCCCGCAATTTTTCAATAACAACATACTATCCTTCCTTTCATTAACAAATATTCATCTATTTTGAACAAAATTTAAAAATTAAGTACCAAGTATGATAATCTATAAAAGCATAAAAAATGTCTAATTATTTTTAATCGACAATTTCCACCGCCCCTTTGCTGAAATACCTATCTATTTAAGCAGGTATCTCTTTTTGCCCACAGTCTTTCTCCCATACTCAATGGCATCCCTAGGGCATTTTGAAATGCAGGCCGCACAATGGGTACAGTTGCCCTTCCAACGGGGATATCCCTCCACATACTCTATGTTGTCAAGGATACAGACCTTGGCGCAAAGTCCGCACTTGTTGCACTTGTCCGTGTAATAAAACTTCTTGTCTTTGACCATGAATTTAAAAAACACGTCGTTGACGATCCCCGACAAAAAATCATCTATTATTGAAGTTTTCTTTTTATTGAAGCTCTCACCGCAGGCGATCACCTCTGCCGCATAGGAGATTCCTTGCTCCGCCGCCTCTATGGTTTGAGCATTCTTTTCCTCCGAGTCCAAATTAAAGAGCATTATGTAGTTTTCAGGCATTACTATTTCGTACAATCCCTTGAACACCACTTTGCTGTCCTTCAAATCCTCTCTGAGATACTTCTCCGCAGAGCCTATGGAGGAGCCGCAATTCATCACCACATAGAAATTCCTGTTGCCCTTAAACTCCGCCTTCTTTAAAAAATCGGACAAAAATCTCGGCACTCTCCAACCGTAGGTGGGACACACAAGCACATAGGGTTTTTCCGATGTGAAACTCATCTCTTTGTGTTCCTTTATCATATGGAACAAATCTGTCACTTCATCCTTCAGCCTATGGGCAAGTTCTTTGGCTATATATTTTGAATTTCCCGTTCCTGAAAAATATAAAATCATAATTCCTCCATAAATATACGCTACTGCACACTTAACTCCAGTTTAATTATATCAAAAAAACGACCGAGTGTCGGCATTAGTTGGTTCTTTGTCCATAAAGTATGCTTTTATAGGGATTCTCATGCTCTTGTTTACACAAAAAAAGGACCGACCTCTTGCGAAGTCAGTCGCCTTTATGATATTTTTCAAATTTTATCTTTCAATTTCTCCTCTGTAATAGATTATTCCTCCTGCATCTATTACATAGTAGCCCTCTCTTTCCAGAGCTTTTTGAGCCGTAGCAGATCTTGCTCCGCTTCTGCAATAGAGTATCAACACATCATCCTTGCTGAATTCCTTAGAACCCAAGATACTTCCCAAGGGTATGTTTATCGCCCCCGGCACATGCCCGGAGTCAAATTCACCGGGTTCTCTTACATCTATTAATTTAACGGTGTCGTCTGTCTTTGCATTGACTTCCACCGCTATTTCTAGGTCCATTTTCTCGCCTGTTTTTCTGTCCGTCTTCTCCATTATCTCAATATCTTCTCCTTCTCCCTCATACACAAATCGCTGTCCTATTTCAAAATCTCCCTGCTGATCCATCTTCACGACGGTTTTCTCGTCCCACAGAAAAAACAAACCTTCACCAAGGTATGTAGCTTCCTTTGCGCCTACATCACCCATGGACAGTTGTGGATTTTTTATAAAATTCGACACCACAAAGGATAGCACAATAACTAAAATTATCAATCCCATCGCCATAAATTTATTCATATTCTCTCCTCGTCCCATTTACGATAAAACCTTCTCCGCCTTTAGTACTTCAAACTTCTTCCCATAAGTATCCCCTCTGCCTTCTACAAAACATAGGTGGATATAACTCCCTGAACCAGTCCTATTACAAAACCCATTACCAAGCCCAAAAACTCTATGGCTCTTAGCTCTCTGCCGGCAACCTTGAGCACCAACTCCTCTATGACGTTGAGATCCAATTCATTTATCTTGTTCTCAATGAGGGTGGCGACATCCATCTTCTCTCTGATCTGCATCTGTGCAACTCCCTTGAACTCTTCGAAAATCTTGGGAGCTTCCTTGTTCATTTTGCCATCTGCCGCTTTTATGATCATATTTCTTAGGGCTGTGGGCAACAGCGTCGTGTTTTCCTCTATGATGTTGTCAATTCTCTCAGAAAGGAACTTTACAAATTCCTTCTCGTCCTCTTTGCTTATCAACTGATCTATTAAATCCTCTCTGTCCAACAGATCATCTCTGACCAAGAGGCTGAACTTCTTCGCAAGATCTCCCTTTCGCTTGGGTATCAAGCCCTGAAAGGAAAGAGGTCCCAGCTTTATAGGCTCAAAGGGTCTGAAAATGCTCTTTACTGCCAGTATATTAGTTATATATCCTATGAATGCGCTTATCATCGCAATAAACAAAACTCGTGCTAATTCCATATTTCTCCTTTTCATTCCATTTAAAAATTATCTGCGGAGATAATTATACAACACTTAACTATATATTCCCAAGTGTCTTCCTCTTTAAATATTTTTCCGCTATTTTCTCAAAATAAATCATTCTCAACACGTCTAAAAAAAGACAGTCCGTGGACTGTCTGATTTTCGTGCTATTTTTTAATAAATTTTGCTAATTATATTTAAAAAAATAATTTCTGTGTTACAATGATTTTATGCTGTTGTGGCTCAGATGGTAGAGCAATTGATTCGTAATCAATAGGTCGCGGGTTCAAGTCCCGCCAACAGCTCCAACCTTTGAATTTTTTCACGCTCTTTTTATTCGTTTCATCGTATCTATAATATTTTCATGTTTCAAATTCTTCACATCGAAGGAAAACATATTAAATACCATCTGAACAAAAACCCCACCCATTACAGAGCTTATTATTGTGCCTATGCCGAAACGTCCGCCCAGCATTATGCCTACCACCACGGTGATCATATCGACTATGGACTTGGTGTAGCCCATCTTGATATTTAATCTCTTGGACAGCGCTACGGAAAGAGAATCTCTGGGTCCGCTGCCGAAGGCCGGACTTATATAGTAGTAGGTAGCAAAGCCTATGATTATCATTCCCAGAAGCAAAAATACTATTTTCATAATCAAAGTTTCGGGAACGGAAAATATGCCCATGTTTATATTGATTTGAAGAAATGACCCTATCAATGTGGAGTTGAATATGGTGCCTATGCCGAAGGGTTCTCCCATCGCCACAGCTGCGAATATTACTATTATCGATACGATTACATTTACTACACCTATGCCCATGCCCGTGTGCAGTGATATTCCATCATGAAACACGTTCCACGGATCCATTCCCAGACCGTTGTAAACATAAAAGGTAAGTCCTAATCCATACAAGTAACAACCGAAAACAAGCCATACTATCCTTTTCAAAAAATTTCTATCCATGTGATTCCCCTTTAGGTAAAATTGTAAATCAATTATAATATAAAATCTTTGAAAAATCTTGAATTATTGTACTTAATTTTGTTTTAAATCTCTTTCGGTCTGTCTTTCTTGCAAGAATTTCATACCGGGACTCTTCCCGATATGAAAAGTCTGTGAAAATATTAAATTTATTCTTGCATATCCCTTTGTGCTTCGGGGTCCGATGACACGGAATAATCGGAGAAGGTCAAATCCAATTCCTCTTCCTGTCCATTTCTGAGGACCTTTATCTTCACGGTGTCCCCCGAGGAATATTTATACATTACAGTCTGCATGCTCATAGTTCCGGTGATTTCATCATCGCCTATTTTGACTATTACATCGCCCATTTCCATGCCGGCAGCCTTCGCAGGTGAATTTTCATATACCTTGAGTATGAATACTCCTTCGTCCACATCAAACTGTTGACCGAAGTATCTTTCCGCCCCTGCTAAATCTACGGAGAGCACTCCCAAGGACATGGGTTTGTATTCTCCCGTTTCCAGTATTTGCTTGATCATGGGTTTTACAAAATCAATGGGTATGGCAAATCCCATTCCCTCTGCAGTAGTTACCTTTACGGTGTTGATGCCTATTACTTCTCCCTTCTCGTTGAGAAGAGGTCCACCGGAATTTCCTCCGTTGATAGATGCATCAGTTTGGATGAGCCCCACCATGTATCCTCCACCGTTTACTCTTCCGATATATCTGTCCAGTCCCGAAATTATACCTTGGCTTACGGAATGTTGAAAGGCCATATCTATGGGATTGCCTATGGCTATGGCCACTTCTCCTATTTGTGTTGTGCTTGAATCTCCCAAAGTCGCCGGAGTGAGTTTTTTGTCACCGGGTTCGATTTTAATTACCGCTATATCCGCTCCCGTTTCCACCCACAGGGGTTTGCCTGTGAATATGTGTTCATCTTCCACTATCACCGTAATTTCATTTACCACTTGACCGTTCATCTTTACAACGTGGGCATTGGTGAGGATATAGCCTTCTTCGTTGAGGATTATTCCCGATCCTGTACCCTGAGTTTGCACCGGACCGAAGAAACTTTGGGTTTCTCCCTTGACGGTGATCCCTACAACAGATGGTATGGCCTTTTCCGCAACGGCAGTTGCCACATTTACATCACCCTTGGTTTTTATGGTGACAGCTTTGCTTTCCACCGGAGGCTCACTGTTCTTTGAAATATTGTCCGTCAACAACACATTGGTTATCGCCGAACCTATGATTCCGCCCAGTATCGAAAAAACAAGTGCTATCAATATCCATGACTTGCCGGATTTCTTCTTGGTATTTCTATCGTATTGATCATATCTGTCCCTGTATCGGGTGTCGTATCCATCTTCATATTCAAATTTTTGAACTTCTTTTTCCTTTTCTTTTTCAAACAATTTAATTACCCCTCTTTCCCTCTTTCTTCCATTATATATAAATTTAATACCCTAATTGTGATGTCTTTATGAAATTTTATTTTAAATTTAGTGAATTTTGGTATTAATATACAGAGGAGGTAATTATGAAAATAACTTTTGTTAAGCACTCATGTTATACCGTTGAAACGGAAAATTATTATCTGGTATTTGACTATATAGGCGAAAATTTAAATATACCCAAGGATAAAAAATCGGTGTTTTTTGTAAGTCACAGACACGCTGACCACTTCAGCTCCAAAATATTTGACTACGATGCAGATATGTATGTCATATCCGACGATGTGAATTTATCCCGCGGAAACAACATCGTGATCATGGGTCCCGACGAAGAGATTCACAGCTTGGGATTGACCATAATCACCCACGGTTCCACCGATGAGGGCGTGAGTTTCTATGTGAAAGCTGACGGCGAGGGAATAATTCATTCAGGCGATTTGAATTATTGGATGTGGGATCACTACACGAAGTCGGACATTTTAGAAATGGACAGATGGTTTAAGTCCGAAGTGGACAAGTTTAAAGACTATGACACTTCCGTGGTATTCATGCTCGTGGATCCCAGACTTAAAAAATACTACGATTTAACTGCCGACTATTTTCTGCAACAGATCAACGCCAAACATTTCTTTCCCATGCACATGTGGAAGGATTTCGATATTTCAAAAAGACTGAAGGAAAAATATCAACACCGCTATCCTCACAAGGAAATTCACATAGTTCAGGGCGACGGAGAAGTTTTTGAGATAGACAGCTGAGAATTTTCTGTTGCAAAATTAAATAAACACTCATCATAAATAAAAATCCTTTGACGGTCAGCCTTTGCAGATCTGAATAGCGGCAAGGTGAGTTGCACCTTGTCCGCTTCCCTCTGCGAAAACTGAGAGTTCAAAGGATTTTTTAGATAAATTAATTATTTAATTATTTTAAGTTTTCCAATATTTTTTTAGTAAGTTCCCATGTGTTCTTCACCGATGATATGCTCACTCTCTCCTTGGGACTGTGCACATCATACATATTAGGGCCGTAGGATACCATTTCACAATCGGGCAGCGCTTGTTTTAACATACCACATTCAAGCCCTGCGTGAATGGAGGTGTAAACAGCCTCTTTTCCGAAGACTTCTTCATAGGATTTAAGAGCTATATCCCTTAGTGGACTGTCCTTTTCAAAGTGCCATGAGGGATAGACATTTGATATGACAAATCTCGCCTGGCATTTCTTCGACAGATTTTTGAGAATTGCCACCATGTAGTCCAATTTTGAATCCACCGAAGCTCTCAGCGACGTTTCAATGAAGATTTCCTTGTCCCTTTGTTCAATAACTGCAACATTTAGTGAAGATTCCACAAGCCCTTCAATATCCTTGGACATGGACATTACACCGTCAGGTGAAATGAGGATATAGTCTATAAGGTTGTTTGTAACCTGTGCATCCATGCAACCTTCCAAATCCACATCCATAAAGCTTATTTCAAAACCCGGTTCTTCAACTTCATACTCGTCGATTATTTCCGCTGCGATTTTTTCCATGGCAGCTCTCACTTCATCGCGGTTTTCAGCGTAGATTTCACCATAGGCCTTTTGCGGAATTGCATTTTGCTTAGTTCCTCCGCTTATCTTGGATATTTTAATATCGGCAACATTTCTGCCCGCTTCTAAAATTCTGAACAAAACCTTGTTGGCATTTGCCCTTTGCTCATGTATGACTTGTCCTGAGTGTCCACCCTTTAAACCTTCGATTAAAATACCTATTCCCGCTTTTTTGCCCTCTTCTATTTCATAATCGAAGTAGGTTTCAATGGTCGCTCCCCCTGCCGATGCCACGGTGAATATGCCCTCTTCTTCGGAGTCTATGTTTAAAAGTCTGGTTCCCTTTAAAAGTTCGCCCTTAACTGCCGCCGCACCGTCCATGGTGGTTTCCTCTTGAGTGGTTATCAAAATTTCAAGGGGAGGATGCTTTATTTCTTCAGAATCTAAAATCGCAAGGGCATAGGCAACGGCTATTCCGTTATCCGCTCCCAATGTGGTTCCCTGTGCCTTTAGAAAATCTCCATCGACAGCTAATTTAATGGGATCCTTTGTAAAATCATGTTCAACACCTTCCGCCTTTACGCATACCATGTCCATATGACCTTGAATTATCACGGGATCGGAATTTTCAAATCCCTCCGTCGCAGGCTTCTTTATTATTACATTCCACAACTCATCTTGATGCACTTCCAATCCTCTGTCCTCGGCAAATTTCACCAAGTAATCGGAAATCGCCTTTTCATTTCCCGACTCTCTGGGAATTTTAGCTATTTCATAAAATTGTTCAAATACTTCCTTGGGTTCTAAATTAAAATCCATCAGTTCCTCCTATAATTATATTTAAATTTCATATTTTACTTTTTCTTACTTCCATCTTATTTATTATAAAATTTATTGTCAACTTCATAAAATATATACCCAAAGTTTTCTCCATAATAGGATAAAAGTCCAAAGCTCTGCACTTTTCAGTCATTGTTGATATTTATCCAGATTTTTAAAACCTTGTTGCCTCAAAATCATCCTTCCCAAAAGTTTGAAGGCAAAGGCGTTGGCTATTGACTCCACACCCAACTCCTCCTCATGAACTTCAAAACCTCCCATGCAAGTCCGGTCTTCCTCCACCATGTATCCGAATACGCTCTTCAAAGCCTTTTCAAAACTTTGGGCAAAGGTGTCATAGGCCTTGTCCACTTGCATCAACTCCAACTGCAACTCCACACCTTGCTTGACCTCACCTATATTTAAAACCTGTTTGTACACAGCTATCACAATCAAGTACGCCACTTGCACTCTATTGTACTTTCTGCCCTCCCTCTTGGGTAAAAATCCCAACTTCGTGTAATTTTGAATCATCGTGGCAGTTATGGGAAACTCCTCCCACATCACAGGCCTTAAAATTTCCGCTATGTAATTGACAACCTCTTGATTAAATAGACCCTTTTCGGGAATTTCTTCCCATCTCGGACAATGAAAATCATAGATCTGTAAAAATTCTCTTTTCAAAATAAAAACCCCTTGTAACCTAGTTATTTCAACTATAAATTACAAGGGTCCTTTCCCTTTGTCAAGATTTATAAAAATTCGCTATCTTCTTTTTATCGATCCCAAAATACCCCTGGCTATTTCTCTGCCTATGGTTCGTGTGATGGTACCCAGCATGGAATCAATACCTCTGTCTAGATACTTCCTGTCCTGCTTTCTCTTCTTCGCCTCTTCTTTTTCCCTCTTTTCCTGCTCTTTTCTCATCAGCTCTTCCTGCTTAATCCTCTCCTCTTCCAATTTTTGCTCTTGGAGTTTTAATTTTAAAACCTCGTAGGCGGATTCTCTATCTATGGAAGCATGATATTTGTCGTAGAAGTCGGAGTTTGTAACTATATGCTTGATATCTTCCGAACTCAAATTATCAAAGGAGGAATGAGGAGGTCTTATCAACACCTCTTCAACCTTTGTGGGAATATTTTTTGCATCGAGGGTTTGTACTAAGGCTTGGCCCGTTTCAAGGTTCAAGATTTTGTCCACAGTATCGAAGTTTTCATTTTCACGCAAGGTTTTTGAAATTTCCTTAACGGCCGCGGCTTCCTTAGGTGAGAAAGCCCTTAACTGGTGTATGATTTTAGTTCCCAGTTGAGAAGAAACGGTATCGGGTATGTCCAAGGGGTTCTGAGTGATAAAAAATATCCCCACGCCCTTTGATCTTATGAGCCTTACCACGGTATTTAATTTTTCAAGAAGTGTCTTAGACATATTTTTAAACAACAGGTGAGCTTCATCAAAGAAAAATACCGCCACAGGTTTTTCCGGATTGCCTATTTCAGGCAAGACTTCAAAAAGTTCCGAAAATAAATACAACAAAAATATCGAATAGAGTTTCGGTTTATTGATCAATCTCTTGCTGTCCAATATGTTTATAATACCGTTGCCCAGTTCATCTCTTTTCAAAAAATCCCCTATATCGATGGTCGGCTCTCCAAAAAATTCATCCGCACCTTCCTCTTCCAGCACTAGCAGTTTTCTTTGAATGGCGCTTAGAGATGAGGTGGCAATATTTCCGTACCTTATGGAAAGTTCCTCTCTGTGGTCTCGCAGGTATCCTATCATGGAGTTTACGTCCTTTAAGTCCAGCAACAGAAGTCCCTGCTCATCTGCAACTCTAAACAATATGTTTATGATGCCCTCCTGCGTGTCGTTGAGTTCCAAAACTTGGGACAAAAGCAGCGGCCCCAGTTCTGATATTGATATCCTCAGATTCAATCCTCCGTCACCGTACACGTCCCAAATATTTATGGGATAGTTTCTGTATTCAAAATCATCTATGCCCATGCTCTCAAGTCTTTTATCTACGTTTTCATTGGGAGAGCCAACTTTGGATAGATTGATTAAATCGGACTTGACGTCGCTTAAAAAAGTCGGCACTCCTATTTGAGAAAGCTCTTCGCAAATTATCTTCAGCGTGACAGTCTTGCCACTTCCCGTCGCTCCGCATATTACCCCGTGTTGATTGAGCTTGTCGCTTCGCAAATTGAAATATTCTCTTCCCTTGCCTATAAAAATATCCATACTCTACCTCCCTGTCCATGCTCTGTTAAAAATAGTATATCATTTGAAATTGCTTATGAGATGTTTATTTTATAATAAAGGGTTGATTCTGTTTAATTATCTCTTCAAGATTTTAATAAACTGCCTGTTTTTTTCGAGATAATTCTGTAATAGGATCTTGAGGTCAATTTATAGATTAAAATATATGTCAGGAAGTAGGCGGCATAGACTGCCACAAAGGCCATCACCTTGTACTTGTTTTCAAAAAGTCCTATCATTGAGAGCATGAAGCTGATGACTTTAAATGCCACTGCCATGTGAATTCCGGCAACTAGGGGCGGAAGCAGAAATACCGTCTTAACCTGCGTGTTTATGCTCTGCTTAACTTCTTTTTCCGTCATGCCTGCATTTCTGTAAACTTGAAATCTGTAAATATCCTCATAACCCTCGGATATCTGCTTGTAATATATGGAAAGGGCTGTGGCGAGTATGAATACCGCTCCTAAAAATATCCCTATGAAGAAAATCGCTCCGTAGAGGGATAGGAAAAACACCTTTTCATTTTCTCTGTTGTTGATCGAAAGACCTTCCACACTTTCAGAACTTTGCAATTTTTTCATTTCTTCGGTTATTCTGTCGGCCTTTGCATTGGATACATCACCCTTTATATCAAAGGAATAAAAGCTCTCATCGCTTAGCAGATGGGGATACTTGGCTGTTAAATTTTCCAAATCATCCACAAATACAAATACTGTGTTGATAATACTTATTTCATTTATCGCCGACTTAAATTCAAAACTCTCCACCTTTCGCCCGACAGATATTCTGTCCTCAGGCAAAATTATCTCCTCTAGGGGGATATCTCCATAATAAAAAACTTTTCCCCTCTCCTGTGCATATTCCTCTTTTAGCAGACCTTTGTCCATAAATAGGATGACCGACTTGCTGTAATCAGTCCAGTGGTTGTAGTCGCTGAAGTCATAGGCCTTTGTCCCTTCAATGCTTGCAAAGGCTTTGGCGAAATCTGCCTTTAATTCTCCTTCTCTTTGTGAGCCGTCTTCCGCCATGAGTTCATCTATCTGTGCGTATATATCTCTTTTATCCACATATTTATTGTCTATCTTTATATTTATCTGTCTTGGAAAAAGGTCGCTTATCATTCTGTCGGCTGTGAAGTACAGCGCCACAGCTGAGGACACCAATACGAGGGTGGCACAGCTCATGATGCATATCCCCGCCAGTCCATGGGCGTTTTGCCTTATCCTGTGTCTAAGACCTGACACTGCTATGAAGTTGTTGGTTTTGTAGTAAAATTTCGGGTTTTTCTTCAAGATATCCAAGACGACGGAAGTTATGGCGTTAAACCCGAAGACCGTTCCGATTATCACCAGGGTGGCTGCAAGAAAAAAGTCGGGAATGGAACCAATTGGAGATTCTGATGTGAGGGCGATATAGTAGCCTGCACCTATGAACAGCACCGAGATGACCGCCTTTATCCAAAGAGGGATTATATTTCTCTCCCTTTTCCTCGACTTGGTGAACAGTTCAAGGACGTCGGTTCTTCTCACCTCCACCATTCTCAAAATTATAATCAATGCGTCTATGGCCAAGAACACACCTGAGGTTATTAAGTAGGCCTTAGGATTTGGCAGAAATTTCTCCAATTCTTGAAAACGCATCGCCTTTAAAAAGAGATCTTCAAACAATCTGTAAAAGAGAGATGAAAGGATAAGCCCTGTGATTACGGAACCAATTCCCGCTATTAAAAATTCAATGACCAATATTTTCGATATCTGCCACTTTTCCAGTCCCAAGATATTGTACAGTCCAAATTCCGTCCTTCTCCTCTTCATTATGAAATTGTTGGCATAGGTCAAAAATATGGGCGAAAATACCGTCAAAATTAATACTCCCAAGTATAAAAGGCTTTTCACAACACTCATCCCCTCGTAGCCGTCAATGGATTCATTGAAGAAAATATTAAGACACAGTCCATATATCATGACTAACAGCGAATTTAAAATCATAAAGGGCAGGTACACCTCTTTATTCTTGGTTATTCCCTTTGTGGCTAAGTTCAAATACAGATTTTTCATTTACTCACCGCCGATTTGTGTAAGTGAATTGGCGATTTCTTCATACATCTGTCTGCTGTTTCTGTCGCCCTTGTACAGTTGGTGAAATATCCTTCCGTCCTTTATGAACAAAATCCTCGAGGCGTAGGATGCCGCCTTTATGGAGTGGGTTACCATGAGTATGCTTTGACCGCTCTTATTTATATCCAAAAAATATTCAAGCAGGTTGTCCGCTGATTTTGAATCCAAGGCTCCCGTGGGTTCGTCGGCGAAGATTATCTTGGGATCTGTGATCAATGCTCTCGCCACAGCCACTCTCTGTTTTTCTCCACCGGAAAGCTCATAGGGGTACTTGTTTACCAGGCTTTCAATGCCCAATTTTTTCAAGACACGCAGGAGTTTCTCCTTGATGTCCTCTATTGATTCTTGGCGCAGCACAAGGGGCAACAGCACATTGTCCTTTACGTTGAAGGTGTCCAAGAGATTGTAATCTTGAAATACATAGCCCAAATTACCCCTTCTGAATTTTGTCCTTTCGCTGTCGGCTATATTGCTTAAATCCACATTTTTCAAGTATATTTTTCCCTCTGTGGGTTTGTCCAACAGCGCCAGTATATTCAGCAAAGTGGTCTTTCCGCTGCCTGATTCGCCCATTATGGCGACGAATTCTCCTTCTTCTATGCTGAAATTTACATCTCGCAGCGCCTCCACCTTTTTGTCTGAAAATTTTCGTCCGTACACTTTTTTAAGTCCTGTAACTTCAAATAATGACATATCATCACTCCTTGAAATTATTATATAAAAAAGGGAGAAAACTCTCCCTAATTAAAAGTTACATTTCCTCCCTTTATCTTACATTATTGTAAGGTGTCTTTGTCCAACAGAAGTTTCACCTCGGTGCCTTCTCCCACACGGGAATCCACTTCAATTCCTACCTTCAAATTATCTGCGACGGATTTGACAAGGCTGAGTCCTATGCCTGTGGATTTAGTGTAAATTCTGCCGTTGTACCCCGTGAATCCCGGTTCAAAAATCCTGGGCAGGTCGGATTTTTCTATGCCGATGCCCGTGTCCTTTATCAATATGTAACCGTCCCCCGACAAAATAGTTATCTCTCCGCTCTTGGTGTACTGGAGGGAGTTTGACAACAGTTGAGAAATTATGAACTCCAACCACTTCCCATCGGAAATCACGACCATCTCCTTCAGATCCGTCTTTATTTTTATTTTGTTTTTTATGAACAGATCGGCGTACTTTCTCACGGAAGATTTCACCACATCCTCAACTCTCACCTCTGAAAAACTGTAGTCGGTCATGGGCGAATTGTGTCTGTAATATGCCAAGAGCATATTTACATAATCTTCGATCTTTAGCACTTCTATCTTCAATTCCCTTTCGTCCCTATCTTCCAAGAGCAAATTCAAGGCGGCAATGGGCGTCTTTATCTGGTGTGCCCACAGTGTGTAGAATTTATTCACTTCTTCCAATCTTTTTCTGTCCTCTGAAATCAAATTGTCACTTAGGTTCTTCTGCTCTTTAAGTCCCTCAAGGAGCAAATTGCACAGATAATCTGAAAATTCAACCTCCGCACCTGCCTCTCCCTCTAAAAATCGCATCAAGTTCAAGTACTTGGCTCTGTACCTGCTGTAGGAGTACAGACTGCTCATAAATAAAAGCGCAAAGGATACCACCATGGCATAGAGAATTGATGAAAGTTCTATATTTCTGCTGTAAAGAACCAAGAAAAACACCGCCGTGATAAAAAGCGCCACCGCCAAGTGTGAAAGTCTTGACTTCACATAATCTCCATAACTAATCCGCCTCGACATAGTATCCCACTCCCACCTTGGTGTGTATGATGTTTTCAAATCCCATAGCTTTGAGTTTTGCCCTCAATCTGGAAACATTCACCGTCAAAGTATTGTCATCTATGTACTCATCGGATTGCCAAAGGCGCACCATTATCTTCTCCCTTGAAAGCACCTGCCCCTTGTTCACCAGGAGCATCTCCAGTATTTTAAATTCATTTTTAGTCAACACTTCCCTCTTGTCCAAGTGCGAAATCGTCATCTCCGACAGATTGAGTTCCAGTCCTTTGTAGGTTATTTTTTCGGACTTGGAAACAAAGTCATAGCTCCTTCTGAAAAGTGCCTTGATCTTTGCAAGCAACACTTCCATGTCAAAGGGCTTGGTGATGTAGTCGTCGGCGCCCATATCCATGGCCATGACGGCATTTAAATTTTCTGAAGCGGAGGATAAAAACACTATGGGCACATTGGAAACTTTGCGTATCTCTCTGCACCAGTAGTATCCGTTGTAAAAGGGCAGCGTTACATCCATGATGACGAGATTGGGCATGAAGCGCTCAAAATATTCCATGACTTTATCGAATTTCTCCACTCTCATTACATGGTAACCCCAATTTATTAAATTTTTTTCAATCAGCTTGGAGATGATACCATCATCTTCAACTATGAGTATTTTATTCATATAAACCTCTACTACATATAAATACAGCAATGTCTTACTACATGATAACCAATAGAATGTCTTACTTCAATTTATTTTTAAAAGCTACAAAAAAAGACTTCGGTGAATCCGAAGTCCGATTTTTAAAATATCAATAATTCTTCCGTTTTGTAATCCTCAATGGGTGCTGTGGGTACTACGGGCTCTGCCGGTTGAGCGGGTTGTTCCGGTTCCTTTACTTCTTCATAAACCATCTGTTTAACTCCCCAACTTTCCAATTCGGCATCTGTGCCTATCCACACGGGCATTCCCACCTTTGCTCTGGGAAAGATAAAGGTTTCAATGTCGTAGTTGAACATTCTTATGCAACCGTTGGATGAAAAAGTTCCTATCTCCTTGGGCTTGATGGTACCGTGAATTCCATATCCCGATTGTCCCGGAATACTTAGTCCCATCCATCTTTCTCCCAGAGGATTTTTAGGGTCGTCCGCCTTTACAGGTGTGTACTTGCCTCCCATTCCTCCCCATGCGGGATTGACGTGTTTATTTGCTATCTTGGCCTTTGCAGAGGGTGTGGGCGTGGCTTTAGTTCCCAAGCACACGGGAAATTTATACATGGGATCTGTTCCCTTGTAGTAGGTCAGGGTCTTGGTCGTCTTGTTGACCACTATCCACTCTCCCGTCGTGGGAGCTGAGGTTATCTCATCTCTTACCACCATGTTAGGCCCATAGAGTACTTTGTTGGTCAAGTCGTTTAATCCGCCCGTTACCGTCAAATTTGAAAGGGCTTGAAATCTCTTGATTTCCGCAACTCTTTCCGCTCCCTTTTTATCCATGAAATGGTTGGGTCTGACATAATTGGCAAATACGCTGCCGGGCAAAATCACCAAGACCAAAAACAACACTGCAGTTAATACATTTCTTCTCTTCATCTTTTCACTCCATTTGTATTTATAGCATATATTTTATACCCTTTACATCAATATTCAAAGTCAAAAAAGTATTTCTTTTAAAAATTTACCGGTGTAGGATTTTTCCACCTTTGCGATGTCCTCAGGTCTGCCCGTGGCCACTATCTCTCCTCCACGCTCTCCGCCCTCAGGTCCTAAATCGATTATGTGATCCGCCACCTTTATGACGTCTAGATTGTGCTCTATGACCACCACGGTATTTCCTCTGTCCACCAATTCCTCCAACACCAAGAGCAATTTTCTGATGTCTTCGCTGTGAAGTCCCGTCGTCGGCTCGTCAAGGATGTACATGGTCTTGCCCGTGGGCCTTTTTGAAAGTTCCGTGGCAAGTTTTATCCTTTGGGCCTCTCCTCCCGAAAGCTGTGTGGAGGGTTGACCTAATTTGATGTAGGAAAGTCCCACGTCCTTTAGAGTTTGGAGTTTTCTCACAACTCTTTCATGATTTTCAAAATACTTTAAAGCCTCATCCACTGTCATATCCAAGACGTCGGATATATTTTTATTCTTGTACTTGACGCTTAGAGTTTCTCTGTTGTACCTCTTTCCCTTGCAAACCTCGCAGGGCACATAGACGTCGGGCAAAAAGTGCATTTCCACCTTTATTATCCCGTCCCCCTTGCAGGATTCACATCGTCCGCCCTTGACGTTGAAGGAAAATCTGCCCTTTTTATATCCCCTCATCTTGGATTCATTGGTCATGGCAAAAATATCCCTTATCATGTCGAAAACTCCCGTGTAGGTGGCAGGATTGGACCTTGGAGTTCTGCCTATGGGCGATTGATCTATCTCCACAATTTTATCTATGTTGGATATACCCAGTATCTCATCGTGCTTGCCCGGCTTGATCTTCGATCCGTTTATTTTTTGAGCAAGGGAATTATATAGTATTTTATTTATGAGAGAGGACTTTCCCCCTCCTGAAACTCCCGTCACCGCTACGAATTGTCCCAAGGGAATCTCCACGTCCACGTTCTTCAAGTTGTTTTCTCTCGCACCTATGATCTTTATGCTCTCGCCGGTGTAGGGTCGCCTTTGCTCCGGTATCTCTATGCGTTTTTTCTTTGAAAGATAGGCTCCCGTTATGGACTCTTCGCTGTCCATTATGTCCTGAAGTGTGCCTTGAGCGACTACTCTTCCGCCTCCCACGCCGGCAAGAGGACCTATATCCACTATTTCATCGGCGGCAAGCATGGTTTCCTCATCGTGTTCCACGACGATCAAGGTGTTGCCTATATTGGTCAGATCCCTAAGAGTTTTCAAAAGCATGGCGTTGTCCCTTTGGTGAAGGCCTATGCTGGGTTCGTCAAGCACATAAATAACTCCCACAAGTTGAGAGCCTATCTGTGTTGCCAACCTTATTCTCTGCGCCTCTCCTCCCGAAAGAGTTCCGCTCATCCTCGATAGGGACAAGTAATCCAGTCCGACGTTTTTTAAGAATTGAAGTCTTGATTTTATTTCCTTCAAAATCTCTTGAGCGATGATTTTTTCCTTATCCGTCAGTTCCAAATTCTCGAAAAATTCCAATTCCTTTACCACGGGCAGCTCCGTCAGTTCAAATATGTTCAGTCCGCCCACCTTGACCGCAAGGGAGGACTTTTTAAGTCTGGCTCCGTGACACTTGGGGCATGGTTCGTTGTTCATAAATTCTTCGATTTTGCCCACTATGTGATCCGATGTGGTTTCCATGTACCTTCGCTTCAAGTTGTTTATTATGCCCTCGAATTTTCCCTCATAGGTCTTTGTGCCTGTGAAGTGGGAATCAAAGACGAATTCTATATCTTTTTCCGTTCCGTAGAGAAGTGCATTTATCATCTCTTCCGTCGCATTTTTTATGGGTTCGTCAGCATCGAAACCGTAGGCCTCGGCAACTTTTTTTATCATTTCAAAATAATAAGTTCCCTGCGCAGTGGAGTAGGAGGCGACAGCTCCCTCGTTTATGGACAAATCTTTGTTGGGAATGACCAGATCGGGATCCACTTCCTTGGAAAAACCCAATCCGTTGCACTGATCGCAGGCTCCTATGGGAGTGTTGAAGGAGAAAGATCTCGGTGTGATCTCTTCCACTATGATGCCGCAATCGGGACATGCCAACTTTGAAGAAAAAGTCAACATCTCCGAGCCTATGACGTCCACATTTACCATTCCGTCGGATTCATTTAGGGCAAGTTCCAAGGAGTCGGCAAGTCTGGACTCAATGGACTCTTTGACTATAAGCCTGTCTATGACTATTGAGATATCGTGAGCCTTGTTCTTTTCCAGCTCTATATCTTCCTCTATCATTCGCATTTCTCCGTCCACTAACACTCTTATATATCCCTCTCGCTTTATTCGCTCAAGGGTTCTCTTGTGTTCGCCCTTTCTCCTTCTCACCACGGGGCTGAGAATTTGAATTCTGCTTCTCTCGGGCAACTTCATGATGTCATCCACCATCTGGTCAATGCTGTATGAGCTTATCTCCTTGCCGCAGGAGGGACAGTAGGGACGTCCCACCCTTGCGTATAAAAGTCTGAAATAGTCGTAAATTTCAGTAACCGTACCCACCGTTGAACGAGGATTTTTAGATGTGGTCTTTTGATCTATGGATATGGAGGGACTCATCCCCGAGATATAACTGACCTCAGGTTTGTCCATCTGTCCCAAAAATTGCCTTGCATAGGATGAGAGGGACTCCACATATCTTCTCTGTCCTTCAGCGTAAATGGTGTCGAAGGCAAGGGAGGACTTCCCCGAACCGGAGAGTCCCGTAAATACGATAAATTTATTTCTGGGCAAAGTTATGTCCACATTTTTTAAATTGTGGACTCTTGCACCTTTAATAACTATTTTATCCTTTGACAAATAATCACCTAATTATCTTTCATATCATCTATTTTATCTCTTAGTTCTTTTATCTTATCTCTTATTTCCGCCGCTCTTTCAAAGTCCAAAGATTCAGCCGATTTATACATTTCCGCCTTGAGAGAATCTATCATGGCCTCTATTTCTCTGTCGGTGAATTTTTCCACTGCATCATAGTCGACGGTTTCTTCCGCCGCAATGGTGGCTGCGATTACCTCTCTCACGCCCTTAGTAATGGATTTGGGCGTTATTCCGTGTTCTGTATTGTATTCCTTCTGAATTTTTCTACGTCTGTTGGTTTCATCCATGGTCACCTGCATGGAACCTGTCACCATGTCGGCATACATTACTACCTTGCCGGCTACATTTCTCGCCGCACGACCGGCTGTCTGTATCAGAGAAGTCTCCGAACGCAAAAATCCTTCTTTGTCGGCATCCAAGATCATAACTCGACTGACTTCGGGCAAATCCAAACCTTCACGCAATAGGTTTATACCCACGAGCACATCGTATTTTCCCAGTCGCAAATCCCTTATTATCTCCATTCTCTCGATGGTCTCCACATCTGAGTGCATATAGGTTACCTTTAAGCCTATGTCGGTGAAGTACTTCGTCAGGTCCTCCGCCATTTTTTTCGTCAAAGTCGTTATCAAAACTCTTTCGTCCCTTGCCGTGACCTCTTGAATTTCATTTAATATGTCGTCAATCTGGTTCTTGGTGGGTCTTATTTCTATCGACGGATCCAAAAGTCCCGTGGGTCTTATGACCTGTTCAACTCTCCTTTGTTCATGCTCCCTTTCATAGGGGCCGGGGGTTGCGGACACATAGATACACTGATTCATCATTCCTTCAAATTCATCGAATTGGAGCGGTCTGTTGTCCAATGCGGAAGGAAGTCTGAAACCGTAGTCCACAAGGGTCTGTTTCCTCGACCTGTCCCCGTTGTACATACCTCTTATTTGCGGAATGGTGGCATGGGATTCATCTATTATGGTCAAAAAATCCTTGGGAAAGTAGTCTATGAGAGTGTAGGGCCTTGAACCCGGTGCTCTTTGTGAAAGATGCCTTGAATAGTTTTCTATTCCCGAGCAAAATCCCATTTCCCTGAGCATTTCCAAATCGTAGTTGGTTCTTTGTTCCAACCTTTGCGCTTCAAGGAGCTTATCCTGATCCCTCAGTTCAAAAAGCCTTTCTTCCAATTCCTCTCCTATGGTTTCAACAGCTCTGTCAACTTTGTCCTGAGTGGTGGCAAAGTGAGATGCCGGATAGATGGCAACGTGCTTTCTGTATCCTTTGACCTCTCCCGTCAATGCGTTTATCTCTGAAATTCTGTCTATCTCATCGCCGAAAAATTCAACTCTTATGGAATTTTCCGATGACCACGCAGGAAATATCTCCAAAGTGTCGCCTCTTACTCTGAAAGTTCCTCTTATGAAATTTATATCATTTCTCACATATTGAATATCTATGAGATGCTTCATTATCTCATTTCTGTCCTTCATCATGCCCGGCCTTAAGGAAACTACTAAATTTTCATAGTCTATGGGGTCGCCCAAGCCGTAGATGCAGGAAACGGAAGCCACTATTATCACATCTCGCCTTTCAAAAAGCGACATGGTGGCGGAGTGGCGCAATTTATCTATCTCGTCATTGATGGAAGAGTCCTTTTCAATGAAAGTATCCGTTTGGGGTACATAGGCCTCCGGTTGGTAGTAGTCGTAGTAGGATACAAAGTATTCCACAGCATTCTCAGGAAAAAATTCCCTGAACTCGCTGGCAAGCTGGTAGGCCAAAGTCTTATTGTGAGCGATGACCAGGGTGGGTTTTTGAACCTTTTCAATTATATTTGCCATGGTGAAGGTCTTACCCGATCCCGTAACTCCCAACAAAGTCTGATGTTTTAAGTTTTGATTTACTCCTTCGGCCAGTTTGTCGATGGCCTGTGGCTGATCTCCCGTCGGAGCAAAATTAGAATGTATTTTAAAATTCATTAAATCACCCTTCGTTTTTACGAACATAAGTTTATTATACCACAATGGTGAACATAAATATCCGAGCTTATTTATTCTTAATTAAAATTTAATGTATAATGTATTTGAGGGAGGAAGATAGATATGCATTCAAAACTTTTAGAAAGCAAGGGGTTGTCAAATCTCATAGGCGGCAGTGAATATGATATTTCCTTTGAAAGGAAGGGCGTGGAAGTCCTCACCTATGTGGATGAAATCCTGCAAAATATGAAGGCAAGTCCCGAAAGCATCTACTACGGCAAACAAGCTCACGGAGATAATATAGAATACTGTGACGGAATAAGGGGCATTGACTATCCCTTGGGTAAAATCTTCGATGATACCGACGGACTTATAACGGATAAGCCCAACATAGCTCTGGTCATCAAATTCGCCGACTGCACTCCCGTACTTCTCTTTGATCCCGTAAAAAAAGTGCAATGCTGCGTTCACTCCGGCTGGAGAGGAACGGTTAAGAGAATTTCTCAAAGAGCCATAGAAAAAATGTGTGATGAATTCCATTGTAAAAGGGAAAATATCCATGCTTTTTTAGGGCCGGATATAGATGTGGAAAACTACGAAGTCGGCACTGAAGTGTACCATGCCTTTTCCAAATTCAAAAACCGCGATAAATTTTTTATACCCTATGGACAAAAATATAAACTGGATATGACCCTTGCCAACTTGGACATACTTTTAGGGGCGGGAATCAAGGAAGAAAACATCGAGATCTCTCCATTTTCCACCTTTCTTGAACCTCGATTGAACTCCGCGCGAAGACAGAAGGAGGAATACAGATTAAACTGCATCATAAGCATAATTCCATAAACACAGGGATTGAAAACTTTTAATTTCCCTATAAAACCCTTAACACAAAAAGGAACAAGCATTCTTGTTCCTTTTTTTACCCTTATCAATTTCGTTAAATTCTTTCTATTGCCTTATATAGTACCTTTATAACAATTATTGCAATAACAGTTTGTATCGCGGCTTTTACAGCTCTCATGGGCAACATAGCCATGGCTCCGGTTTTGTAAAGTTGAGTAAGCCAGTAAGTATCCAATATTAAATGGACTATTAAGGCAACTGCAACGCAAGCAACTATTATGGCAGCTGTTACATTCTTCTTGTCATTCTTCAACATCGCCAAGTAAACCAATCCGGGAATTACTCCTGTCAAGATGGAACTCAAGGTGAATCCCCAGTGGAAGGCTCCATGGGAAACTAACATAACTCCCACCATATCTGCAACGAAGCCCACTATTCCTCCTACTAAAGGACCGAATAAAAGACCCGACAGTATTATCGGCACAAAACCTATGCCCACTCTCAAATTCTCTGTCACCATCACCGACAAAAATCTCGTTAAGATTACCGACAGCGCTGCCAAGAAGGCAGCCTTTACTATTACACTCGTTGTCATCGTTCTAGTGCTATTTTTTTGCATTAAAAAAAGCCTCTCTTTCATAAAATTACAAAGTAAGGCGCTAAAAATAATCAGCGGATGCGATAAAGAATCTTCGTTTAAGAACAACACCCCATTTCTTAACACTTGACGCTCTTTATCTACTCTGTTATATTTTATTCTATATTATTTTTCGTGAATTTACAACTATATTTTAAAGTCATATTAATTTGGGGTGAAAAATGGACTACATAAATTGGATGCTGGACAGAGGCGATCCTCAAGGAGGATACTCTCTTGATAATGTCAAGGCGCTATTAAATCTCTTGGGCAATCCACAGGACAAAATAAAGATACTGCATGTGGCCGGCACAAATGGAAAGGGTTCACTGCTCAACTATCTTTCCACCACGCTGACAAATTCAAATATAAAATGCGGAGAATTCATATCTCCCTATGTCGACGGAATCTGCGAAGCCGTGAAGATAAACAACGAATATATCTCCCTTGAGGACTTCACAGCCTATCTTGAGAGAATATATGAATTGGTGCTACAACTGGATTCCAAGGGCATGTATGTCACCACCTTTGAAATATTCAGCGCTATGTCCTATCTCTACTTCTATGAGCAAAGAGTGGATATCGCACTTATCGAGGTGGGAATGGGCGGTAGGACCGACGGCACCAACACCATGAAAAGCCCCCTCGCCACAGTCATCACTCCCATATCCTTCGACCATGTGGCCATCCTGGGAAATACCCTGGAGGAAATAGCCTATCAAAAGGGCGGAATAATAAAGGAAAACAGTCCTCTCTTTCTCTATCCTCAAAGACCCGAAGCCCTTGAAGTCTTAAAGGAGATTGCAGAAGATAAAAATGCTCCCATACACTCCTTCACCTTTGACGAAGTGGAAATACTGCGCTCCGACACAGGGGGAAATGTATTCAATTTCAGAAATCACAAAAATGTGCGCACATCTTTAATCGGAGAACATCAAGCCTACAATGCCGCTCTTGCCCTGATGATTTTAGATGAATTGAGATCCACCTTTGAACTTTCGGAAGAGGTGATTTTAAAATCCATCTTCGAAACAAAGAACATCGCAAGACTTGAAGTCCTCTCACAAAATCCCACGCTTATAATAGACGGTTCGCACAATTTGGAGGGTATGGAAGCCCTGCTTAAAACTCTCAAGCTCTTTGACTATGACAGATTGATAGTGGGATTCAGCATGCTCAAGGACAAAGACGTCACGCACATAAGTGAAAAACTCCTGCCCTTGGCAGATGAAATAGTCCTCACGGAAATAAACAATCCCAGAAAATCCTCCGTGGAAGATCTTTACGATAAATTAAAACACATAAGTACTGATATACACAAAATTCCCCATAGAAGAGAAGCCTTTGAAAAAACTCTCTCTCTGGCTCAACCCTCGGATCTCATCCTGTGGTGCGGTTCACTGTACCTGATGGCGGATATACGAAAATACGCAAGGGAACTCATATAATAAACCTCCTGCCATGCAGGAGATTTTTTTATCAATATTCCAAATTTTTCAATGTGAAGGTGTTCTTTTTGTAGGTCAACATTCCGTCCCTTTGCATCTTTGACAATTCGTTGGACAAAGCACTTCGGTCCACACCCAAGTACTCTGAAAGCTGCTTGCGGTTAAAGGCTATGGTGAATTGAGGACTGCCCTGTTTTAGAGATTGCTCCGACAGATAGGAAATCAATTTATCCCTTATGCTCTTGGCGGATATGTGTTTCATTCTCTGGTGTATCAATATGTTTTTCTTTGCCGCCACTCTGAACATATTGCGAATAAATTCGGTGTGGTAAGGACAAGCCATGGGACAGACGGTGAGAATTCTCTCGATATTCATAAATAAAATCCTGCAGTCCTCGTTGGCGACCACGTCGCTCTGCAAGGGCACTCCGGGAAGTGCAGCATAGGACAACCCGAATATATCACCGGTTTTTATATTTCCCAAAATAGATTTATTTCCCCAATAATCATATTCTTCAATATTGACACTGCCTCGCTCCACAAGACCTATTTCACTTATGTGATTGCCCGCTCTGTATATGATTTCCTTGTTATCATAATCCTTTTCATAGGATTGCAGACAAAGGAGCACGCTCTTGATCTCCTCTTCCGATATTCCATAAAAAATTTCCGTTCTTGATAAAAAGAAATAATTCATAAATTTCTCCTTAATGTTGTAAAAACAACCGTTTTATTTTTTATAATATAATAATATTAATTTATAGTCAACGAATTTAATTGCTAATATGATAAACTGTAAGGGAGAGTAGTATGAAGAGGAAGATAATAAAGATAGATGAAGAAAAATGCAACGGTTGCGGTCTGTGTGCACAGGCCTGCGACGAAGGCGCCATCGTCATAATAGACGGAAAGGCGAAGCTGCTGAGAGATGATTATTGCGACGGTCTGGGCAACTGCCTGCCAGCTTGTCCCGAGGATGCCATCATCCTTGAAGAGCGTGAAGCTGTGGCCTATGACGAAGAAGCTGTCAAAGAAAATCTAAGAAGAAAGCAGGAAGAAGCTCCCTCCTGCGGCTGCTCCGGTTCCCATGTGAAGATGATCCAAAGAAAGGCCCAAGGAGAGAGAACTTCTCCAAAGGTACTGCCCCACAGTCGTCTAAGACAGTGGCCCGTGCAGATTAAACTGGCACCTGTGAATGCACCCTATTTTCACAACGCAAGACTGCTCATAGCTGCAGACTGCACAGCCTATGCCTACGGAGCTTTCCATGAGAAATTCATGAAGGATCACATAACGCTGATCGGTTGTCCCAAATTAGACGACGGAGATTACAGCGAAAAACTCACTGCAATCATCAAAAACAACGCCATAAGAAGCCTGAGAGTAGTTCGCATGGAAGTGCCCTGTTGCGGAGGAATTGAAAGAGCTGTGGTGACAGCACTTAGAAATTCAGGCAAGATGATTCCGTGGCAAGTGATCACCCTTTCCGCAGATGGTAAAATTCTCGATTAATCGTCAACTCATAACCAATATTTTAAAATAGGAGGAAAATTTTAATGAGTATGTTTTGTTATCAATGTCAAGAAACCGCCAGGGGAACAGGCTGTACCGTAAGGGGAGTCTGTGGCAAAAACGAAGAAGTCGCAAATCTTCAAGATTTGTTGATCTACACACTGAAGGGAATTTCCTACATAGTGATCAAGAACAAAATCGACATTGCGCCCTTGGACGAACTTAATTATCAAGTATTGAGCAGTCTTTTCACAACTATAACCAACGCAAACTTTTACGACAAATCCATTGAAGATCAAATTCTCAAGATGATTGCACTTCGTGATCAATTAAGAAAGGACACCAAGGAAGAAAATCTTCATGATGCGGCAACCTTCACCGTAAATTCAGTTGAAGATATGCTTAAAAAAGCTGCCTTTGTGGGTGTGCTGTCCACAGAAAACGAAGATGTGAGATCCCTTAGAGAAATGATCATCTACGGATTGAAGGGAATGGCTGCCTACACAAAACACGCTTGGAATATCGGCAAAAAGAATCCAAAAATAAATGCCTTTATATATGAAGCCTTAGCTGCAACTTTGGATGATTCTCTTTCAGCAGATGAATTGGTGGCATTGACACTGAAGACAGGAGCCTTTGGAGTTGAAGCCATGGCACTGCTTGACGAAGCAAATACCAGCAGGTACGGACACCCCGAAATCACCGAAGTAAATATAGGCGTCGGCAAAAATCCTGCAATCCTCATCTCGGGACACGACTTGAGAGATCTGGAACAACTATTGGAACAAACACAGGGCACGGGAGTAGATGTATACACTCACAGTGAAATGCTGCCTGCTCACTACTATCCCAAATTTAAAAAATACGAAAACTTCATCGGCAACTACGGCAACGCATGGTGGAAACAACTGGATGAATTCCCCTCCTTCAGAGGACCCATCCTATTTACTACCAACTGTATAGTTCCGCCCAGAAGCGAAGAAGTGCGCAACAGAATTTTCACCACAGGTTCTACGGGATATCCCGGTTGCAAACACATTGAACCCGATGAAAATGGCAACAAAGACTTCTCTGAAATCATAGCCATGGCAAAAACTCTTCCCGCACCGGAAGAAATAGAAAGAGGCAGCATAGTGGGAGGATTTGCCAACAACCAAGTGATCGCATTGATGGACAAAATAGTAGATGCAGTTAAGACAGGCGCTATAAAGAAATTCTTTGTAATGGCAGGCTGTGACGGAAGAATGAAATCAAGAAATTACTACACCGAATTTGCAGAAAAACTACCTGAAGACACAGTTATTTTAACTGCAGGTTGTGCAAAATACCGTTACAATAAATTAAACCTCGGCGATATCGGAGGAATTCCAAGAGTTTTAGATGCGGGACAATGCAACGATTCCTATTCCTTGGCAGTGATAGCGCTGAAATTAAAAGAAGTCTTTGAATTGGAAGATATCAACGAACTTCCCATAGCTTTCAACATAGCATGGTATGAACAAAAGGCCGTTATAGTTCTCTTGGCACTGTTGTACTTAGGTGTTAAAAACATTCACTTAGGTCCCACACTTCCGGGATTCCTATCTCCCAATGTGGCAAATGTCCTCGTGGAAAAATTCGGCATTGCAGGCATAGGTGAAGTGGAAGACGATATAGACCTATTCATGAATATGTAATTAATTTGCACAATATTTCTTAAAGTCAGCTCTGTTGATAAAACTGACTTACCTTCATGGGACGGCACTTCACCGTCCCATGTTTAAACTTCGACCTCATTTCAAGCAAAAAACCTGAAGAGCCTTAGCCCTTCAGGTTTTTTGTGATTATTTTTAATTATTTTGAGAAAATATTAAACAAAATTTGTGCAACTTCCGCTCTTGTGAGATCTCCTCTGGGATCGAACTCGCCTGTATCTCTTCCCCTTAGAAGTCCTCTTTCAACAGCTTTGTTTACATCTTTCTTCGCCCAATCAGCTATATCTTCAAAGTCCTTGAAATCTATGCTTTCCTTCGTCGGGAAATTCTTGTTGAGATTTTCAACATATCTGTTTAAAATCTTAGCGATTTCTTCCCTGGTGATTTCTCTTTCCGGTTTGAAAGTTTCATCTTCATATCCGTTGATTATTCCCTTTTCAACGGCCCAGTTTATATATCCGCTTTCAAGGCTTTCAGAATCTATATCTGATAGAGATTTGCCCATGTATTGCTTAGGATCCACCTTTTCCAATTTTGCAATTGCCTTTACCACATCCACTCTAGTGGTGGGTGCATCGGGCATGAACTTACCGCCCTTCAAGTCCATAAGACCTCTTTTCAGCACTTCTTTGATTATATCCTCAGCCCAATGTCCCTTTATGTCTTCGACTTTATTCCAATAATCAGTCACTTCATCTTCGGCTTTATCGGTTGTTTTCCATGACACCAAGGAGCCTGTGTAATAATAATGCGGTTCAAAGACTTCTTCATCGTCCTTCCACACATCATTTATCGTGGGATATATATTACCTGGTTTTGTGGGTTTGTCGGGTTTGTTAGGCTCATTCGGTTTGTTGGGTTCACTAGGTGTGTTGGGATCGTCTTGAACATCTTCCATGAGTTTTACGTCATCTCTGTTCCTTACCCTTATTCTGTTGCCCTCGGGATCAATTGAAGAAAGTCCTGTGGCCTCAGCTCTATCGCCTATTTTAAATTCGGGCATGGTTTTGTCTGCGGAGTTCAATTTTCCAATATATCCGTTGATGAATACCCTTATACTTCCACTTCCGTCGTCTAATACTAAATCTGCAATTACTCCATTTTCCTTGTTTACTTCCTTGACTTCGCCTTCTACTTTGACAAGCAGTCCTAAATTGTCCTTTACTTCTCCCGTCTTTAACTCCTTAGGCTCAACTTTTTCTATTGGTCCTTCTATTTTTTCAATAGTAGAAATATTTAATTGGTGTTCGCCTTCATAGGAATCTGTTGTTCCTTTGATTCTGACCTTCGTTCCCTCGGAGAAATCATTGTTGATGGGGAATATATTTATTCCTCCGGTTGCATCTTGCACATAGGCGCTGTCGAAAAATGCCGTATTTGCATCGAAACCGCCTGCATTGGAAGTCAACACTCCTTCAATCATGAACTGCTTTTCTTCTTCCGCCCTTTGCACGTCCGCAATACTTGTAACCTTCATATACTCGGGATATACATTGAGCTTTATTCCCTTGGTGTAGGGTGTGGATGAGTCTGTATAAATCTTCACTTCAACAGTTTGCAATCCGACAGTAGTGGGAATTATCACTTGCTCAATATTAGTTTTTTGATTTTTGGTCAATGTGGGAAGATTTGTATCAACAGTTGCCAAAGCTTCTCCACTTTCCTTTACGACATATTCTATCTTGGAAATAGTTATGTCCTTTTCCGTCGGGTTGTTAAATACCGTCGTCAATGTGACAGGTTGTCCAACTTCTTCACTTTGAGTGTTCTTTACAACGCTGTCGATATCAGCCGCAACCACCTTCTTCGTCCATACGGGCGCTGTTACGGCAATGTCCTTATCCACTTGAGTTATTCTGATGTAGTAATAAGTTCCGCTGTTTCTAACTGTGAAGTTTGCAGTTCCCGAATTGGAATTTATATTTTCCGTTCCCAAAACTTTTCCACCGTTGGAAATTACTTCTACTTTTCCTACTATATCTTCAGCATCGGGATCGATGACTTCCACTTCGATCCTCATTTTCTCTTCGCTGGGAATTTCCAATTTGGAACCCATTATATTTCCATTAAGTGTGTAGTTGATCTTCAGGTTTTTATCTTCTGTGGAATACCATCTGTGATTGTCCACTGCGTCCATGATGGCTGTCAAGGTCAAGCTGTCGGCAATGGCAACATTTCTTCCGTCATTGGCATCTCCCCACTTGCCCTTGTGGTTGTCCTGGTTGTTGGAGGGAGCGACGTGCCAACCCTTGTCAAGGGCCTTGGTGTATTGTTCATAGCTGGGGTAGTATCCGCTGCCATGAATGGGGCCTTCACCGTTGCCCACTTCCACCAATTGAAGTTCAGCATCGTATCTTGCATCGTAGTGTCCAAATTCGTCAAAGTTTCCGAAGGTTTTTCCCGGGTGATTGAATTGCGAGAAGGAATTCTCCAAAGTCGTAAGAGCCTCGTAGTACTTGATAATACCTGCCGAACTTTCTTTATTATTAAATTCAGGGTCGTTTCTTGAAAAAAAACCCATTGTGTTGAAGGTGTTTATATGTCCGTAATTGGCTCCTGAACTTGTCCAAGTCATTTCAAAACCGTAGAAGGGCAGAAAATCATCAGCTGTATAATTTGCAATGGTTTCCTTGTATTCCTCCCATTTAGATCTTGTAGAATCTATTGTTGATCTCAAGCCGGAATCTTCATTGTCGAAAGTTCCTAAATTTCCGGCAGCATCAAATTTATTGGAGTGATCCGTGATGGAGAAGAAGTCGATTTGATCCGCATTGCTAGCATGGTCCAAAGCATCTTTAAGACTACCTGCTCCGTCTGAATAATCGGTGTGGGAGTGAATTTGACCGTAGTAATGTCTGTATTGCGCTTTTCCTATATAGAAACTCCAGTCATAATCATCGGCTATTTTTTCTCCCCTTGCATCTGTTATGCTGATCTGTGCTGTGATTTTACCCTCTTGCAAATCAGCAGCAGGTGTAAAGACAGCTTTGCCATCGGCAAAAGTCATATCATGAGCGACACCATTTAAGGTCAATGTTACTTTCATACCTTCCACAGGATTTAAAATTGTGGCAGTTATCTGCGGTTTAAGAGTATCCAAGACCTCTTCATTGGTCTTCGGAGCGGTTTCCTTCACAAAGGGTCTTGAATCCACGGGGATTTTTATATTTTCCGTGATATTTTCCGACGTTCCGTATATAAAGGGCTTTTTATAGTATCCGCTTGAAATTTGTTTTCCGTCTGTGGCTTCAAATTTAAGTTCCAACTCCGTCAAATCTTTAAAATTTTCCTTGGCTATGGTGCCCTTGTAGGCGCCTGTGATTTCATCTCTTTGCAGGGGAATTTCAAGATTATCAGCATTTACCAATATCGCCTTCGCTCCCGTTACTTCCACGTTGTCCATTATATCTACTTGGAAGATATAATCCTGTCCCGCCTTTGCATCTAAAAATTCAGGCACTACCACAAAGGGTGCTAAGGCATCATTTTTAATAATGTAATCTTTGTATGTGTCAAGTCTGACTTGGAATCTACCGCTGTGAACAGCTCCTGCACACAGTATGTCCACCACATCGCCCGCCTTTGTACCTATGGGGTACTCAGGAATTCTATAGGACTGCAATGTCGATTCGTCAGCATATTTAAAGTCCACTTGTCCCGATCCGCCATCATGTTCCGGCAGGGTCAAATCATTTATTCTCAAGTATTCATTGTAGTATTTTGTCTGATTTTGAGCGATCATATCCTTTGTCACCAATTGCGGTTGACATACAAGATCGTACTTCGCCCTTTGTTCATCAGTCATGTTCAAGGCTTGAGGATCTATCATCTGCATAGCGGTTATATTGCTCGTTTCATCGGTGTCATAAAATTTGACACGATTTCCGCTTACGACTACTATATCTCCCGGTTGCACATTTTCCGTCGGTCCGTAAATTTGGTAACCCACTATTTCACCATTTACATAGTCTTGAATTATAAGTGCCGATCCGCCGCTGTAAGAATAGACTGCAACACCTACCACCGTTGAAGGCGTTTCATTGGGCAATTTCAAAACTTCGGGAATTAACATAGCATCGTGCTCTTTGAGGAACTCCTCGGTGAAAATATCCGATGTATATGTCGTCGGTGCTACGGGATCTCCCCCTGCAACCTTTACTATATCTTCTATCTTTGCAACTCTAAGTTGATAGCCGTGATGTTGACTTGCAACTGCTGTCACATTTACCTTGTCATTTTCAACTATGCCTTCACTCAATCCGGGAATTTTAAACATCGCCACGGTTTTTCCATTTTGAGTTAACATGGTGTTAAATTCATTGGGTGAGTAGGTGCCGATAATCGCTTCCCTTATAAGCACTCTTTCGGACTCGTATTCCTCTCCCTTGGAAAGCAAAGTTTCTATGGTGATTTCCTGTGGTTCGGGCAGAGCCTTGTTTTGAGAAATTCTTCCTATGTTTTTGGGATTTTGCAACTGCGTAAGACCGTTGTAGGCGCCGATAGTTCCACTTAACTTTATTTCATCTCCCA
>JAUNLL010000076.1 GCA_030532275.1 Peptoniphilus sp.
CAAGGAGATTGAGCTTTCTCAATTCGTTGGATGTGGTGACTAGGTCAGCCTCTTCATTTCTGTTGTATATCAATACTATGGCTTCAAAAATATGCGAATTGACTTCCGCATAGAAGTCCCTTGCATTTAAAATCTCCACGGCTGTGGTGATGGCATCCTTGGAGAGCATCATGCTCCCCAACACGGATTGTTCAGCCTCCATATTGTGTGGAGGTATTCTCAGATTTAAATTTTCCATTTTATTCCGCTTTTATTTCAACTTTTAACTTCGCAGATATATCCTTGTATAGTTTTATGGATACGGTTTTTAATCCCGTTTCCTTTATATTGTCAGTCAGTTCTATTTTTTTCTTGTCCACATCTATATTTAATTGAGCCTGAAGTGCATCTTTTATGTCGCCTGATGTTACTGCTCCGAACAATCTTCCCTTATCTCCGCCCTTGGCTGTGATAAGTATTTTCTTCGATTCGATTTCTTTTTTCAGAGCGCTGAATTTTTCGATGTTTTGCTTTTCTTCTTCGGCTAATCTCTCCTGTTCCGCTTCCCATTGCTTTAAGTTGTCGGGCGTTGCTTCTATGGCTATTTTTCTAGGTATCAAAAAGTTCCTTGCGTATCCGTCCTTTGCCTCTACCAATTCACCCTTTTTGCCTATGTTTTTTGCATCTTGTAAAAGTATTAATTTCATTTATTCAACCTCTTTTTCATTCTTTAAATATTCTTCAATAACAGCGATCAACATCTTTTCAGCCTCGTCCAAATCCTTGGTGTCAAGTTTTGCTCCCGCCATGTTCAAGTGACCTCCGCCACCTAATTTTTCCAGTATGAGCTGCACTGAAATATTTCCTCTGCTCCTGCCTGAAATGTGGATTCCGTCCTCTCCCTTGCTCATTACAAAGGATGCGTTTATGTTGTTGATATCCAACAGCTCATCTGCAGCTTGGGCCGCTATCAGTATGGAATTCTTAGACTCCTTGTCAAATTTGGATATGGCAAATTCTTCAAAGACCACAGTTGCATTGTGAATTACCACGGCTTTATTTTGCATGGTGTCCAAATCATCTTGGAAAAGCTCCTTGACCTTGAGCATATCCGCTCCGGCACGCCTTAGAGTAGATGCCGCTTCAAAGGTTCTCACTCCCGTTTTGAAACTGAAGTTCTTAGTGTCCACAACTATTCCGCTCATGAGAGCATCCGCTTCAAAGTGCGTGAGGTTCAGTTCTTGATTCATGTATGTGAGCATTTCCGTAACAAGTTCACTGGTGGATGAAGCGTAGGGTTCAATATAGGTCAGCACTGCATTATGCACAAATTCCTTGCTTCTTCTGTGGTGATCTATCAATACTATTTGAGTGGTCAACTCTATCAACTCAGGCGCTTCCGCAAAGGAAGGCTTGTGATTATCCACCAATATCAAAAGAGATCTCTGTGTCATTTTGCCCTTTGCAAAATCCGTCGATATAATTCTCTCGTAGATGTCTTCCTTTTTCATTCGCTCCATCAAGTTGTCAATGGAAGGATTGGATTCGTTAAGGACTATGTAGCCCTCCTTATTTCTATTTAACACAGCTCGCAAAATACCTATTGCAGAACCTATGGCATCCATGTCCGAATTTTTGTGTCCCATGATGAACACATTCTCCGCAGAATCTATAAGTTGCTTTAAAGCAACACCTAAAACTCTGGCCTTTACCTTGTTTCTCTTTTCGACAGCCTTTGTCTTTCCTCCGAAAAACTCATAGTTGTCCTCAACTCTCACGACCACTTGATCGCCGCCTCTACCCAAGGCCAAGTCCAAGCAGGTGTCAGCCTCCTGATATCCTTCCAGAAAACCCAAGCCACCTGATGAAACGCCTATGGACAGCGTTATGGGAATGGTGTTTCCCTTGTCCAATTCCCTTAAATCATCCAAGATATCAAATCTCTTTTCCTTTATCTGCTTCAGGGAATTATAATTCATCAAAACAAGGTACATATCGTTGTCGTACTTTCTCACCAAGGAATCAAAGGACTTGAAGTAGTTGCTTATGGTGGAGTCTATATCCGCAATCAACAGCGGTCTGTTGGCAGAGGGAGTTGAATCCATGGCCTCGTCATAGTTGTCCACCTCTATTTTTGCCACTACCGCCCTTTCAGAGAAGTATTTTTCTTCAAGATTTTTAAACTCCGTCGTATCTATGAAGTAGAGCATAGTTATCTCATTGCTTGCCGATGAACTCTTGCTGACATCGGCAACCCTGTGGAAAATATCGTAGTACTTTCCCTTGTGAATACACTTATAGGGCGTATTTGAATCTAATTTGTAGATTTCATCAAAATCGATATTATTAAATACATCCTCCATGTTCATATCGATATTTATTTCCTCTGATGCCAACTCCGTAAACTCCGAATTGTACCAGATGAATTTGCGATTTTCATCTACCAAAACTATGGGAAAGGGCATATTGAATATGGCTTGTTTTGTAACTGTGTTGAAATTTTTGCCCATATCTTCCAAGTACTCAACTATATCATCATTCTTCTTATTTACACTCGTCCATGTATAGTAGATTATATAAGCGTAGGCAAATAAGAAAATCACCCCGATTATAGGCTTGAAATAAATCAGCGCAAGCACTATTATCAAGGAAAATATCAGGTAAGTACCGAAATTTTTAATATCGTATTTATCACGCATAACTTTCTCCTTATGGCAACTTTCTAAAATTAAACAGACTGTCCAATATCCCCGCAAAGAGGAAAACCGTGCTGGCGCCCGGCACCATGAACATAAACAACAAAATGATTAGCTTTAACATTTTACCCCTCATGGCCCTATTTAGGAAAAATAAAAAGACCGCCACTCCTACAAAGGTAAATAATGCTTCAAAAACCATCAAAACATTGTCTATCAGAATATTCAATCTATAATCAGTCAAGGCCTGTACTCCATAGATCAGCACCCCGACTATGAGCATGGCTTCGAAAACACCCTTGGGAATTCTGAAAAATATGAAGGATGAAGGCTGTAAAATATAAGCCCCCTTTTTCAGCAAAGTCCTGCCGGTGATCACATAGGTAACATAGGATATCACCAAGGAGATGATCACCAACGTGCCCGGTAACAACTGAAGCATTCTGTTGTACATAATCGTCAATTCCGATCTGCTTATATCAATATCGCTTAACTCCAATACATTTTTTTGAGCTTCTATAAAAACCTTAATGCTCTCCGAAGAATTTAAAGACTGTGCAGTCACTCCGAAGGAATACAGACTAACTATCACCGACAGGAAAAATACTCCCGCACAAACAAAAATAGTCAAATTTATAGAACTTTTTTTCAAAATCATGTAATGAAATATCAATATCATCGGTCCGAAGACACTGAATATCAACGCCCCGAAGACAGGAGATACCACTAGTCCCACAATTGCACAGCAAAGGGAAAAAACCCCTATTATCTTCACTATTCCTTTGTTTATGGACTCCGCCACAAGCATCGGAGGTAAAAATAAATACAATACGGGGAAAATCACTCCTCCTAAGGACATCAATATAGATTTTATTATTAATACAAAAATATTGTCTTTAGATTTGTTAATAATATTCACCCCTAACATTTATATTTTAACATAATGTAAAACATTATTACAGTTTATAGCTACCCCTTATTTATAAATAATTTTACAATTCTATCTGTGCCACTATTTGGACAATATTCCACTTTGTGGTATAATATTACCAGTTAGGAGGCTACCATGATACAAAGTTTACAAAAAGCTGTCAGCATACTTGAATATATGAAGATAGAAAACAGAGAATACAGCATTTCCGAAATTTCCGAAAATTTGAATATGCCCACAAGTACCACCCACAGAATACTCAACACACTTATAAATTGCGATTTCATAACGAAGGATGCAAAATCCCATCTCTATAAACTGGGTCCGGGACTTATTTCCTTGGGTACGGCGGCAGCCTTAAACATAAGTCTTCAATCAGAAGCAAAGCCCATCCTTGAATCTCTATCCCATAAAAGCCTGGAAGACTCCTTTTTGGCCATAAAATCCGGCAACTACGGAGTAGTCATAGGCAAAGCTGTCGGCAGTCACACCCTTAAAGTCATAGAAAACTTCGGCAGAGAAATTGAACTGCACAAAGGCGCCATCAGAAAAGTCATACTCGCCTATCAAAGCGACGAATTTATAGAAAAATATCTATCCACGGAATTGGACTCCTACATAGATAAATCCGTCAACAAAAAGGAACTGGAAGAAGAACTGCAATTCATAAAACAAAATAAATACTGCGTATCCTACGGTGAATACATAGCAAACACAGCAGGCATAGGAGCGCCCGTATTCAATTATCAAAAAGAATTCGTAGGATCCATAGGTATAGTAGTTCCCTATTACAGATTCCAAAACAACGAAACCGACCTCATCGAAGCTGTGGTGGAGGCATCGGAAAAACTGTCCTATAAATTAGGATACTACAATCCCAAAGGACATCAAACAAATTGAAAACCGGAAGAACTCAAAAAACCGAACTGTATTTAAAGGCAGTTCGGTCTTTTTATTTCCTCTTA
>JAUNLL010000005.1 GCA_030532275.1 Peptoniphilus sp.
AAATGACCAGTTGAATATAGATTCCGACATGGATATTTTTCTCAAGGACCCAAAAAATAATTTGGATCTTTACAAGGGAGATTTTTTGCAAGGATTTTTCTTAAAGGATGCAGAAGATTATGAATACTGGATAATTAAGAACAGATCCGCTTTGCAGGACAAATTCACCTCCGAGGCTTTCACATCCATCGAAAGGGATATAGACTTAGGAAACTATGACAATATTGAACAGAGAATAAACAATCTCATACAATTGGACGAATTTGACGAAAAGAATTTCAGACTTTTGATGAAATTCTACCAAAATACCGGTCGTAACGTAAAGGTTGTGGAAACCTATCAAGACCTGTCAAAACTGCTCAACAACGAACTGGGTGTTACTCCCGATGCTGAAACTAAGAAGATATACGAAAAGTCCATAGATCAAATCGACTTGAACAACACCAAGAAGAAATTATCCGAAAACTTCTACTACGGAAGGTATCAGGAGATCGCCACCGTCGAAAAAATACTCAAGACCTATCGTGAAGACGGAAGTGCCAAGTCCATATTCCTATCCGGAGAGGCAGGCAGCGGAAAGTCCTCTCTCAAGGAAAAAGTATTTAAAAACAAGAAGGATGATTTTATAATCATCGAATCCTTCTGCTACCAGGCAGAAAAGGATTATTCGCTGAGATCCTTCTCCATACTCATGGACAAATTGAGCAAAGTCATAGAGGACTTAGATATTGAACTTACGGAATTTTTATCCAAGACCGCTTCGGAATTACTTCCCCGCATGAACAGAAATATGATAGAGCCGGAACTTTTGGAATCCTCGGACTTAATCAACTGCAAGATGATCTCTTTGACCTTAGTTGAAATTTTGAGGAAGATAAAGGATATTAAACCTCTGGTCATAATCTTTGAAGATATGCAATGGATGGACAAGGCCTCCATAAAGCTGTTGACCTCTGTAATGCTCCACCTGAAAGACGAAGTGCTGTTTTTCCTGACGGCGAGAACTCAAAACAATCATTCCTTAGAGGATTTAATCACCTCACTGCAAAGATACAACCAAATCGAAAAGATAAAACTGGAAAGATTTGACTTTGAAAATTCTAAAAAATTCTTGGAAAAGGCTCTTCCCGATACGAAATTCGAAGATGCCATAATCAGAAAAATATATTCAGAAAGCGAAGGAAATCCCTTCTTCCTCTCCGAATATATCAACTTGCTCAAGTTGGACAGCGACATAGATATAATGAGTTCAAAGATGATAGATACCATAAAATCCAGGTTTTTATACCTTTCGGAAGACGAACTCAAGTTTTTTCTACGACGAAGCGGATTTGGACATGCTTTCAGAAATTGTAAACCTGGATGAATACGACAACATCAAACTTTTAGAAGAGCTTGAAAACAGAAATATTTTAAAGGAAATCAACCACACCAACAGGATCAGCGTGGCCTTTACTCACTCAAAACTGAGAGAGTACATCTACATGATCCAACCGGACTCAAAGAAGAAAGTCCTGCACAAAAAAATTGGTGAAATCTTTGAATCAAGGCTCAAGCGAAATAAGAAAACTCCCTATATATACTCCAAACTGGTCTACCATTTCGGCAAGTCGGGCGAACAACTTAAAACTCTCAAGTACAAAATTGAAACTCTTAACTACTACTTGAGTTTCTCCCATGAACTCTTCCCCATACTCACCATACAGGAATCGGAAAAGGAAAATATCTACATTTCCAGGGACAAAATCAACGAAATTTTCCAAGATATCATGGAAAACTTCAAGGATTTGCACGCTGCAGATTCCAGCGAGGATTTGAATTTGTTGGAGATGGAATTCTTCTACATGAAGGGCCGTTACTTTATAAGAGATGGAAATTACAAAGACGGTTTAAACGATATAAGATATGTGATAAACAAAGCGAGAGAAATGGGCAACCAAGATTATATAATCGAGGGATACAAGCAATTCATCTTCTATGACATACAGACAAACAATCCCAAGGAAATGATCGAGTATATAGAGTTGGCTTTGGACTTGGCAGTTAAGCGCAACTACCACAAAGAAATAGGAATACTCCTAAGACTCAAGGGTCTGTACAATATGATGATCGGAAACTACTACACAGCAGAGCAACTGCTCAATGAATCCATAAACACCTTGACAGTTACCAAGGAAGTGGCAAATAAGTACTCCATAAATATAGCCGCCGCCTACAACTACATTGGTGAACTTAGAAAATCCACCGGCAAGTACGAAGAGGCCATTGAAATGTTTAAATCCGCCATCAAATTGTCCAAGGATAAAAATGCTCTGTCCTCCCTTTCAATTTTCTATATAAATATAGGCAAGACTTATTTCTCCTTAAACGACTTGATAAATTCAAAGAAATATTTCAATGCTGCCTACAGCCTCTATGGTCAATTCGACTCCTTCTGGAAGAGAACTGTGTTGGATGCCTACATGGCATTGACGGAACTTAGACTGGAAAACTACAATGATGCTCTGTACCATATGACCAACGCCCTAAACATGGTAGACACCATGAAAGACCCCAGAGATGTGGGTACGGTGAACTTCGCAATGTACTATATATCGAATTTTGTCGATGAAAACAAAGAAATAGAATCACTTTTCAAAGAAATTCTTACAGAAAACACTTTACATTACAGGGATGAAGCTATAAAATATTTAGATGAGCATAGAGATGTCTTTGAACTGGACATCTTGAAGGCTTAAATAAATACTTAGGGGAGCAGACGCTGAGAGGAATTAATATTCGACCCTTTAAGCTGATCCGGATAATGCCGGCGTAGCGAATGTCTTCTCACCTATTTTTGAAAGGTGATTTTATGAACAAAACGAAAGCTTTAACTCAAGCGGGAATAATGATTGCACTGTCACAAATCCTGTCCTATGTGAAATTTTTTGAAATGCCACAGGGCGGATCCGTCACCGTTGCAAGCATGGTTCCCGTAATTTTTTACAGTTTATTGTGGGGACCCAAGTACGGTCTGTTGGCTTGTACAGTTTACGGCTTCCTGCAACTTATCCTAGGAGGAGAAGTGTACCACACCATGTCCATATTCTTGGACTACATTTTCGCCTTCGGCCTATTGGGAATTGCAGGATTTTTCAACAAGGATTTTAAAAGCGCAATGCTGGGTTCCACCCTTGCCATGCTCTTGAGATACCTCATGCACTTCATAAGTGGTGTGACATTGTTTTACATGTATGCGCCGGAAGGTCAACCCGTATGGCTCTACTCTTTGCTCTACAACAGCTTCATGGTTGTGGAAATCGCCATATCACTGCCCGTCTTGGCATTTCTGTATAAAAGAGTCGTGGAAAAGAAACTTCTTCCTAACAACAATTAAAATGCATAACTGTAAAAATTCTTGAATTGAATCTGAAACCTTTATCGGTGGGATTTAAAAGAATGAAAATACCGGAGAAATAAAATTCTTCGGTATTTTTTGTGCAGCTTTGCCTTTTACGGTACAATCTCACCCCTTGTTCACAAGCCTTTAACTTTATTATCAAGGTCTTTTATGATAATATTAATTAGAGGTGAGTTTATGAAGAAATTAATACTTATGCTTGTTTTATCCGCTGTACTCCTTGCTTCCTGCGGACAAAAAAACTATGAAAACAACGTAATCAACGAAAAAAACAACATAACCGATTCAGAAAATAACATAAATAATATAGAAAATGACAGCTCAGAGGAAAGGGACAACCAAACCGATGCATCCTTCGATGAATTTACCGGTTCAACGGACAACTTCAACGCAAATTTAAAAATCACGCCCTTTACAAATACAGACTTGGAAGATGTAAAGGAGGAATTCGGCGAAGATAGTGACGAATATCTGTGTTTGCAAGATGATCGTCCACTCTACAAATTGGAAACCTACTTGAATTACACCGGAGATGCCATAGAGGGAATTCAAGACGTGGATGAAATAAAGTATACTATCACCATAGATGGAGAAGATATCACCGGCGAATTCTTCGGCAACAGACAAGTCATGGAATCTCTCTTAGCAAAGAGGAATTTAAGCCACGGAAAGTACTATTACGAGGATTCCAAGAGAGCCCAGGCTCCAACAGACAGCAGTGAGATCATCATAAAGAGCGAAGACAATGCACTGTCCGCCCTTAACTTCCAAATGAAATTGACCAAAGCAAATTAATGCAATGAAAAAGCCATGGATCACATTCCACGGCTTTTAATTTTGAAAGAAAAAAAAGATGTCCTTCTCGGACATCCTTTTTTATGATCAGATAAGTGTTTGAGCAGCTGTGATTATCGCCAAGTAATACACTTCTTCCGCTGTGGTACCTCTTGACAAATCATTTACAGGAGCGTTCAATCCTTGTAGGATGGGTCCTATGGCTTTGAATCCACCAAATCTTTGTGCAAGTTTGTATCCGATATTTCCTGCTTCAAGTGACGGGAATATAAATACATTTGCCTTGCCTGCCACGGGGCTGTTGGGCGCCTTGATACTTGCTACTTCCGGAATGAAAGCCGCATCAAATTGGAATTCTCCATCAACTTTCATGCTAGGATCAAGTTCTTTAGCTATCTTTACAGCTTCTGAAACCTTGTCCACAAGTTCGTGAGATGCTGAGCCCTTTGTGGAGAATGAAAGGAGTGCCACTTTGGGATCCATTCCAAATTGCTTTGCCATTTCATTGGAAAGTGCCGCCACTTCAGCCAAGCCTTGAGCGTCAAGTTCTATGTTTATGGCGCAGTCCGCCATTAAGTAAGTTTCCTCTCCTCTTATCATCAAGAAAGCACCGCTGGTTCTGCCATATCCTTCCTTGGTCTTTATGATTTGAAGCGCCGGTCTTACAGTGTCGCCTGTGGTGTGAGCTGCTCCCGATACCATACCTTGTGCTTTACCTGTATATACCAGCATGGTTCCGAAGTAATTTTCATCGTAAATTAATTTTTCGGCCTTTTCTCTGTCTAACTTTCCCTTTCTTCTTTCCATTAACTTTTCAATTAATTCTTCAATTTCTTCATATTCACGAGGATCTATATAGTTGAATTCATCTAAATCATAGCCCAATTTATATGCTGTGTATTCAACTTGTTGTCTCGGTCCCAAAATAATAGGATTGAGCAACTCCTCATCTTGAATTTGCTTAACTGCAGTTAAAACTCTTATGTCATATCCTTCGGGAAATACTATGGTGGGTTTTGCCTTTGTGATCTTACCTCTCAAAACTTTTAATAAATCCATAATTGCCTCCTTCGCATTACTTTACTTAATTATATATTATAAATTAATTTTAAAAAATATTTATGCAAAATTTTTATCCTTGATGTAGTAATATAAAATACCGTCTCCATTTTTATCATAAAAATCCACTTTGCCCAAGTATCTTAAATGTTCCAAGTGAGAATGAGCCTCTCCCACGGCGAACCACTTCTGCGAATCGGGAAATTCCGACCAGTCCTTAGCGGTGATATCCCACTTCATTCTTACCGTTACGTCCCTCACGGTCTTGGGACCGTCTTCAAGGGCTTTATAGGCTTCAGCAAGCCTCTTTTCATGGTGAGCATAAATCTCCTCTATCCTGGCGTTGGTATCTGTGATTAAATCCCTATGAGAGCCGAAGATGTGCTTTACATTCAAATTTTTTACAATTTCCACGTTTTGTAAATACTTGCCCAGACTGTCTCCAAAATCAAATCCCCAAAATTGTATATTGGATGTGATTTTAAACAAAATGTGATCTCCACAGAAAAGAATGCTCTTTTCCTTGTCGTAAAGTCCGCACATTCCCGGAGTATGACCGGCAAGAGAAATAACCTCAAAGTTGAAATCTCCTATTTTCATTTTATCTCCAGGAAATTTAGGTTCGTATTTAAAGGCTCCGCCCGTTTTATACTTATGTCCCGGATGATCGTTGATGCTTAAATTATCCACTCCCAAACCCTCGATGTGAGCAAAGCTTTCAATCATATCCCAATATCCGCTCCTTTGCTTGCTTAGGGCGTCCATCAGCTTCGCATCCCTTTCGGGCATACATATCTTCACTCCTCTTTTGGAAAAGAAATTTGCAAGTCCCGTGTGATCGGAGTGGAGATGAGTTATATAAAGCGTGGTTTTACTCAGGTCTATGTCCAGATCTCTGATATAATTTTCCGTGTATTCTATAACTTCCTCTGTGTTGAAACCCGTATCTATTATCAAGTTCTCGCCACCGCTTTTTATGACGAAAATATTTATGGATTTAAGCGGATTACCTCTCAGAGGAATTATAACTCTATAAATATCCTTGTATACTTCTTTTATATTCTTGTTCATTTTTACCTCCTTTTATATTCTATCCCATTGATCTGTCTTTTAAAACTCTAAAATTGATTTATTTCTGCCAAAGAGTTATCATATTAAAAAGAGGTGATTGAATGAAGAGAATTCTGTTATTGACTATGATAGCATTTTTCTTGTTTTCTACTAAGGTCACGTCTTCATCCTATAAAGATGTGGGCGACCATTGGGCGGAAGAATACATAAATTACATAGACGAAAAAAATTTCATCGACGGTTTTGAAGACAATACCTTTAGACCTGATGAAACACTTAAAAAATCCCAAATATATAAAATAATAAACAGGCTTTTTTACTTTACTGAAAAAAGTGACACCTATTTTAAATACATAGATGAAAAAGATTGGTTTTTGGAAGAACTCCAAATTGCCATAAAGGCGGGATACGTAGATGAGGATGTATACTTCACAGACGCTCCCATAGAAAGAATTGAATTTATAAACATAATCGGATACTTATACGGACTTGAGGACAAGTCCAATACCCATAAATACTTCACCGATATAGAAAATCTCCACAGCAATTCAAAGGAATATGTGGGTGCTCTATTGAGTGACGGTTTGCTGGAGGGCTTCAGCGATTTTAAACTCCAACCCGAATCCAACCTCTCAAGGGCGCAGGCAGCTAAGATAATAGCCCTGTGTGAGCAAAAATACGGACGAACTCCCAATATATCCAAAGCTCCTAAAGAACCTCCACAGGATGACAACGATGAGGTTCGACAACTCATGGAAAAACTACTGCAATCGGTAAGAGAAACAAACAACATGAATCTATGGAGCTTTACCGACGAGTCCACAGCGGAACTGAAAAGAGCGCTAATGCGTGCAAATGATCTGTTGTTGAGATCGGACAATGTTCCCAAGGATGAAATTATAAGGGCCCTTGAAGATATTGAAAGGGCAAAGGGACAATTAGTTCATAAACCTGAAAATCCTCGACTTTATGTGGATGTGGTGGACGAAAGAGGAAACCCCGTCAATGCTCAACTCTACATAAACAACGAAGTTTTCAAAAGTGGCGACACCTTGAAGAGAGGCCGATACCTTCTAAAGGTGGTGGCAGCAGACGGCAACACTCAATCCACCTATGTCAACATGGAGGAAGAGGACAAGAGAGTTGAAGTGGTTTTAAAATACAAACACAACGAAAAATTGATCCTATCCCTTGGGAAACATCTGCACAGCGACAAGCGTGAATATTCCATGGACGAACGAGTTAAAATAAGGGTCATGACCCCTTCGGGATATGAACTGAAAAATCTCTTGGTAAACGGTAAAGTTAAAAAACTCCTCAGCGATGAATATATATTCATCATAAAGGAGGACACACATATTGAAGCGGTATTTGTGCCTCTTTCTCTGTAATTGACAAATCTCACCTTAAAGGGAATTATCCACATGGTGTCAGCATAAAATTGCGGAAAAATGATTTTTTATACTTATTTTTAAAATTTAGTAAAATTTTTTACAAGAAAATACCCCTGTCCTTTCGGCAGGGGTATTTTAAAACTTTACTTCTACTTCATCAAGAAATCATTGATTTTTTCAACATACTCTTGGGGAATATAACTAACTCCATCTTGTACTGAAAAACCTTTCATTTCAATGACCATGTCTTCAATTGTAAGTAGTCCTTGCATATTTAAAAGGTCCACAAACTTGTCATTTAGAGAAATCTTTGTAGATTTTTCCTCGTCATTCCATTCAACCTTAGCTCCAAGGGCTTCATAGTATTTTCTCAAGAAGAATCCCTTTTCTCCCTCAGCCTTGTAGTCCATCAGGTCTACTGTCTTGGTTTCATCTTCCAAGACTATGATCTTGTCAGGATTTGTAATGGGGGGAAGGCTTCTGGTAGCTACCGTATAAAGAACTAAGAGGTCTTTTTCCAAAAAGTCTTCAACCCTTTCACCCTTTAAGTTTTCTGCTACTGTATCTTCAGCCACATTTATTACCAGTCTGTTGCCAGGTCCGTGGCCATCCTTGTCAAAGGTATCCACGTCTAGGGAATACTTACCATCTTCAAGATTTACAGCGATTATGCCCGGTGTCAACTTTGCAGGTAGGGACTGTAAGACGGGAGTGTCTTTTCTGAAGAAATATTGAATCATTTCTCCCTTTTCAAACTTGTAGTCCTCTACAAATTCTCCTGTCTTCAGGTCAAGAACCAAAACTCCCTCTGTGTAAAGGTATAATTTTTCAAATCCCTTGTCCTCACCCTCTTCATTAGCCACTAAAATTTGTGGATGGTCGCCATCATCTGCAAGCTCTTCCACCTTGCCGTAAAAGCCTTCATAGCCCTTTAAGTCGACAGGTTCTTCCTTTGCCATTACCACGTTGCCTATTACCAATAGAAAGGCAAGTGTATAGATAAATAATTTTTTCATGTTTTCCTCCTTTTCTTGAACTATTATAAAACTTAATATCAGTAATTTAAATAAAAAATTTACAAAAATAAGGATACGCCCTTCCAAGGAATATAATCCCTGATTAAGAGCCCCAAAGTCGGGATTTTATCCTATGAAAATTTACTTTTAATGTTCTCTTCTATTTTTTTGATTACCTTTAAAAACTCCTCATCGCTTTTTCCCGTGGGATCATCCAAACCCCAGTCTTCCGAATACTCATAGGGAATTATGGGACACTGCACATTGCAGCCCATGGTAATCACAGTGTCGACTTCGGGAATATCATCTACGGTTTTGGAATATTGCTCTTCTTCCATATCTATTCCGTAGACTTCCTTCATTATTCGCACTGCATCTTGATTAATTTGAGGTTTTGTCTGTGTTCCTGCCGAATAGAATTCATACTTGTCGGAGGCGTATTTTTTGCCCAAAGCCTCCGCTATTTGACTTCTGCAAGAATTATGCACACAGATAAAAGCCACTTTCTTTTTTTCAATCATATTAACCCTCTTCAGTATTTGCAATTTATTGCTTCCTATACAAGGTTTTGCCCTGTTTCAATATATTTTATTTCTTTATCTTTTCCATTATCAATTGATTTACTATTTGCGGATTTGCCTTGCCCCTTGATTCCTTCATGACAAGTCCCACCAAAAATCCCAACACTCTGGTTTTTCCTGCGTTGTAATCTTCTATGGACTTGGGATTTGTCGCTATGACTTTATTCACTATGGCCTCTATTTCAGAAGTGTCAGTGATTTGAGAAAGTCCTTGCTCCTTTATTATATCCATGGGTTTTTTAGAAGTTTCAAACATTTCTCTCAGCACCTTTTTGCCCACATTATTATTTATGGTGTTGGTTTTTATCGCCTTGAGCAAATCTGCAAAATCATCTGTGCTGAAGGGAACTTCAAATTCTTCCACATCTTCGACCCTTCTCAAGACTTCCGTCATCATCCAATTTGAAACCATGTTGTAGTCATCAAATTTTTCAGCCGTTTCTTCATAGAAGAGAGCCAATTTTTGAGAAGAGGTCAATATTTCCGCATCATATTGAGGAATTGAATATTCTTCTTGGAATCTTGCGGACTTTTTATCGGGAAGTTCGGGCATCTCAGATCTTATCTTTTCAATTTTCTCTTCGTCTATAACTACTTGAGGCAGATCTCCCTCAGGTGCAAATCTGTAATCGGCAACGGTGTATTTCACTCTCATTAAAATAGTTTCGTTGTTTACATCATCCCATCTTCTGGTGGTCTTGATCTCATCTTCGCCCTTTTCCAAGAGTTCTATGTGCCTTTTAGTTTCGAAGTCTATGGCCTTTTCCACTCCTCTGAAGGAGTTGAGGTTCTTAACTTCTGTGACTTGTGTCTTTATGCCCTTTTCTTCGTCTACTACATTTACGTTTACGTCGCATCTCAGGGAACCTTCTTCCATTTTGCAATCGGATATTCCCAAGTAGGTCAGTGTGCTTTTGAGTTTTTCTAAGAAAAGTCTGGCTTCCTTACCCGAGTTCATATCGGGTTTTGAAACTATTTCTATAAGGGGCACTCCACATCTGTTGTAGTCCATGAGAGTTTCATCGCTGTCTGTGTGCAAGGATTTCGCTGTATCCTCTTCCATTTGAATTTTGTATATGCCTACCTTTTTTGCTCCCCTATCCCCTTCTATTTCAAGGTATCCTTCGGTGCATATGGGCATATCGTCTTGAGTTACTTGGTATCCCTTAGTCAAGTCCGGGTAAAAGTAATTTTTTCTATCGAATTTTGAAAGTTTTTCAATGTTGCAGTTAAGTGCAAGTCCCGCCATTATGGTGTAGTTCACCACATTTTCATTTAAGACGGGCATTCCTCCCGGAAGTGCAAGACACACGGGGCAAACTCTGGTATTGGGTTCTCCTCCGAATTCGTTTTTGCAGGAGCAGAAAGCCTTTGTTTCGGTGGACAATTCAACGTGAATTTCCAGTCCGACAATTGTTTTATATGACATTATTTCACACTCCTTTCAAATCCCAAGGCAGCTTTTATCATTTCGTGGTCCTTAAATCTGCCTGCTGTGAGTTCCATTCCCACGGACAATCCGTCCACAAGGGGCATGGGTATGCTCATGGAGGGGCATCCCGCTATATTTGCAGGTACTGTGAACAGATCCGCCTTGTACATTTCCACGGGACTTATATCTTGGTCTATTTTCGGAGGGAGAATGGGTGATGTGGGACATAAAATCATTCCGTCCTTTTTCAACGCTTCTTCCATTTCCGTCTTTATCTTGTTTCTGACCTTCAGCGCCTTGTAGTAATAATCCTTTGCAAATTCCAAACTCAATATGTGAGTTCCGATCATTATTCTTCTTTTAACTTCATCGCCAAAGCCCTCAGCTCTGGATTTCCTGAACATCTCTTCGTAGTTTTCGTATTTATCGGTTCTGTGTCCATATCTCAAACCGTCAAATCTCGCCATATTGGGAGCAATCTCTCCATTTGTCAGTATATAGTAGGTTTCTATGACATACTTTAGAGAGTCCATGGGCACGACTTCTATTTTCGCACCATTTTTTTCAAATAGGTCTATGGCCTTTTCATATTGATCTTTCACCGTGGGATCAAGTTCCAAATCCATGTATAACTTGGGAATTACAATTCTTAGGTCCTTTAAAAATTCCACAGCTTCTTCGCCACTGGAATAATCTATTTCCTTGAGTATAGAATCGTTGCCCACAGAGGTTGCATCAAGTTGGCTCCTTCCCACCAAGGCCTTTAAAAGAAGATGAGCGTCTTCCACATCCCTACCTAAAGATCCGGCTTGATCGAAGGTGTTAGCCAAGGTCGCCATTCCATATCTGGGAATACTTCCGTAGGTGGGTTTTATTCCCACCAATCCACAAAAACTCGCCGGTTGTCTGGTGGAGCCGCCCGTATCGCTTCCCACCGAAAGAGCACATTCTCCAGCCGCAAGAGCCGCAGCAGATCCTCCCGAAGAACCTCCCGGCACCAAGTCCCTGTTTAAGGGGTTCTTAGACGGACCGAAGTATGAAGTCTTAGTGGATGCACCCATGGCAAATTCGTCCATGTTGGCCTTTCCCAAAATTATCCCGTCTGATTTTTTTATCCTTTCAGAAATCACCGAATCGTAGGAAGGAATGAAATTCTCGAGCATTTTTGACGAGCAGGTCATCTTCACGCCCTTGACAGCTATGTTGTCCTTTAGGGAAAGGGGTACACCGCTTAGAATTCCCATCTCTTCTCTGTCTTGGAATTTTTTATCCACGGATTTCGCTCTTTCCAAGGCCTCTTCTGCGCATACAGTCACATAGGCGTTGATATCCTTGTCCTTTTCCTCTATTTTGTCTATATAGGTCTTTACCACTTCTTCCACGGAAAAATCTCTATTTTTATATCCGGCTATTAATTCTCTCGCCTTTAAATTAGTTAAATCCAAATTTACACCTCTATTCAACAAATTTTATAATGTTAAAGTATCCATATTTATGAACCTTTGCATTTGCGACGGCTTCCTCTTGCGTAAATCCTTCTCTAACCTGATCCTCTCTGAAATTATTGACCGTATCATTGACTTGAAAAGCCATTTCATCGGTGGTTTCAATGGTTTTAATACTTTCTATTAAATCCATAATCTCAATAAAGTCCTTTTCAAAATTTTTAAGATCTTCTTCAGGGAAGTCTATCATTGCAATATTCGCTATGTGGAGTATGTCCTTAGATTCCATCTCTACCTCCTAAAATATCCTTTAATTCCTGTTCATCTATTATTTTAACATTTAATTCCAGGGCCTTTGCGTACTTAGATCCTGGGGATTCTCCCGCTATGACCAAGTCCGTATTGCCTGATACCGAGCTTACAACATCGGCTCCCAGTGCAATTAACTGTTTTTTCAAATCGGAGCGTTTCATGCTCAAAGTGCCTGTCAGTACCACTTTTTTATCTGAAAAATAGGACTGTTTTTTCTGCTCTTGCTCATAATGGGGTTTGATTCCCAAATCCATCAACTTGTCCAGCGCCTCCGCTATATGGCTCTCTTTAAAGTACTTCACTATCTCCTCTGCAGTTTTGTCGCCTATATCCCTTATTTCCACGAGTTCATCAAACTGCGCCCTTCTGAAATCGGAAAAATTCCCGTATCTCTCAGCTAAATCATAGGCTGTTTTAATACCCACATTGTTTATGCCCAAGGCGTAGATGAAATTGGGCAGGTACACATTTTTGCTCTTTTCCACAGCCTTTATGAGATTGTCGCTCCTCTTATCCTTAAAGCCCTCCAACTTCAAAAGATCCTCTCTTTTGAGCTCGTATATCTGTGGAATCTTCTTTATGTGAAGCTCCTTCATCAGTTGAGCCACAGTCTTTTCGCTCAGTCCTTCGATGTTCATGGCATCTCGTGAAGCAAAATGAGTCAGTCGTGAAATCAACTGCGGTTCGCAGGACAGAGTGTTGGGGCAAAATATATGCACGCCCTCTTGGAACAGTTCCGTACCGCAAGCCGGGCAATGAGTGGGTTTTTCTATCTCCTGTGTTTCGTCCTCAGAGGGAACCACTCCCAGTATTTCAGGTATTACGTCATTGGATCTTCTGATCAGCACCGTGGAATTGAGTTTTACTTTTTTCCTCAATATGTCGTCATAATTGTTGAGGGTCGCTCTCCTAACAGTCACTCCGTCTATATCCACAGGTTCAAGCAGAGCAGTGGGTGTTACCTTCGCCGATCTGCCGACGTTCCAATTCACTCCCACGAGCTTGGTGGTGTATTCTTCAGCTTCAAATTTATATGCGATGGCCCACCTGGGAAATTTGTTGGTGTATCCCAAGAATTCCCTAATTCCCAAGTCGTTGATTTTTATGGTGACACCGTCGATTAAGATGCCCAAGTCCTTTCTGATTTTTTCAATATGTTCTATTTTCTCTATGACTTCTTTTAAGCTGGAGCATCTGTATATTTCATCATTGATTTGAAATTTATTCTTCCTCAGAAATTCCTTCATCTCCACATCGGTTTTAAATTCTTCGGTGGTGATGTAGCTGACATTGTAAAAATACGCTGTCAAATTTCTACTGCGTGTGACCTTGGTGTCTAGGTTTCTAAGGGCGCCTGCAGCTGCATTTCTCGCATTTTTCAGCTTTTCGCTGTGAGTTTCGTTGTACCGCTCCAAGGCCTTCAAGGGCATCAAGCCCTCGCCCTGGACTTCCATGATCCCTTTATAATCTATCTGCAAGGGGATGGAGGATATGGTTTTTACCTGTGGAAGAATCTCCTCTCCGATTATTCCATTTCCTCTGGTGGCAGCATTTACCAAGTATCCCTCTTCATAGGTGAGATTTATGGTGAGCCCGTCAAACTTAAGTTCCACAACGTATTCTATTTCCGGAAAATTTTCATCGCCATTTTCCAAGGCTCTCCTGTTTCTCTCGTCCCAAAGCATCAATTCCTGATAGTTTTGAGCCTTGTCCATGGAGTAAAGCCTGCTTAAATGTCTGTGTTTTTCAAACTTCTCAAGAATTTCTCCGCCGACCTTGGTGGTGGGAGAATTGGGAAGCACCAAATCATTGTCCTCTTCCAGTTTTTTAAGGGCGTAGTAGACTTCATCGTACTGCGCATCCTCCACAAGAGGAGCATCCAAGGTGTAGTAATGATAATTGTAAAGATTTAATTTCTCTATTAAATCTTCCATTTTTTTAATTAACAGATTCTCCATCATTTCACCAACTTTATGGGTGCCACAGATAACATCAATCGCTTCAGCCCCTTATTATCAAAGGCGATAACTATCTCATAATCCTCTCCCTTTTGAGTTTTTGAAACTACCATTCCCTCTTTCCAGAGTTTATGAAATACTTTATCTCCCACATTTATATCTTCTTTTTCTTTATTTTGCGCTTTATCTGCTGTTTTTTCAACTTTTTTTTGTGAATATTGAGTGAAATCTCTTATTTTCACCATGGCTCTGTTTCCATGTTCCACCGACGGCCTATCCTCTATCCTCTCAATTTCATTTTCCATTTCCTTTATAAATCTCGATTCCAAGGAGGGTGTCGTTCTGCCGTAAAGGGTTCTGTTCGCTGCCGAGGAAATGTAGAGGAGATCCTCCGCCCTGGTAACAGCCACATAGCAAAGTCGTCTTTCCTCTTCCACATCTTCATCTTCTTCTATGGATCTTGCAGAGGGAAATAAATTCTCCTCCATGCCCACTAAGAAAACCACTTTAAATTCCAATCCCTTGGAGGAATGAACGGTCATCAGCTTCACTGAATTTTCTTCGTCTGTCGCTTCATCACTATCTGAAATCAGGCTGATGTCAGATAAAAAATCCTCCAATTTCGCAAGGGGTTCCCTCTTTTCATAGTCGTATGCTGTGGAAACAAGTTCCTTGATATTGTCTATTCTAGTTCTCGATTCCACTGTATTTTCTCTTTGCAATTCCTCTATATAGCCCGTGGCATCTATCACTTGATTCATAAACTCCGTCAAGGTACACTTGCTTTGCGCCTCTTTAAGGGATTCAATTATCTTGACAAAATCCATAATTTTGGATTCCGCTCTCATATTTAAACTTTTCAATCTCTCTTCGTCGCTGATGACTTCATACATGGACAGGTTGTTTTCTTCCGCCTCTTCCATGATCTTCGCAAGAGTGGTGGCACCTATGCCCCTCTTGGGTTCGTTTATAACTCTCCTCAAAGCCACATCATCTCCCGAATTGAGAGTGAGCGTAAGGTATGCCACTATGTCCTTGATTTCCTTTCTGTCGTAAAATCTCAGACCTCCCACGATTTTATAGGGAATTCCCTCCCTTACAAGGGTTTCTTCAAATCCTCTCGACTGCGCATTGGTTCTGTATAGAATGGCCATGTCCTCATAGGCATATCCCTTGTAGTGAAGATGTTCTATCTTGGTGACAACTCCCCTTTCCTCTTCCGTGGAATGTCCGAATAACCTGTACTTTACTTTTTCTTTGCCCTCTCTTTCAGTCCAGAGATTTTTATCCCTTCTGTTGGGATTGTTCTTTATCAAGGCATTGGCAACTTTTAAAATATCCGATGTGGATCTGTAATTCTGCTCAAGTAGGATTACCTTGGCTCCCTTGAAATCCCTTTCAAAATTGAGGATGTTGGTGATGTCCGCACCTCTCCACTTGTAAATGGATTGATCGTTATCTCCCACCACCGTCAAATTGGGATTTTCCTTGCAAAGCAATTTTATAAACTTGTATTGAGCCTTGTTGGTATCTTGGTATTCATCTACGAATATATAGTTGAATTTTCTTCTGTAAGATTCTCTGATATGTGCATTGCTTTCAAGAAGTTCCACAGTTTTTATTATCAAGTCGTCAAAATCATAGGCGTTGTTCTCCTGAAGTTTTTTTTCATAAAGTTTGTAGATGTAGCCTATGTTTTTATTGTAGTAATCACTTTCATTTGCCCTGATAAATTCTTCCGGTTTTACGAAGTCGTTTTTGAGTTCGGATATTTTTGCTATTACACTGCTGAACTTGTATAGCTCCTTGCTTATGTTCAGTTCCTTCAGACAGTCCTTTACGACTGTCACCTGGTCATTTCTGTCATAGATGGAAAAATTCTGTGTCTTTAGGCTGTTTTCCTTTGACATCCTCAAAATTCTAAGGCATATGGAGTGGAAAGTTCCAATCCACATTTGGCTTATATCCTCATTTAGGAGTTTGGCAACTCTGCTCTTCATCTCCTTTGCCGCTTTGTTGGTAAAGGTTATGGCCAGTATCTCCCAAGGGGAAACGCCCTTTTCTTCCATCAAGTATGCTATTTTATTGGTAACTACCTTGGTTTTTCCCGATCCCGCTCCCGCAAGTATTAGCAGTGGCCCGTCATTGTAGTAAAGGGCCTCCGATTGTCTATCATTTAAATCTCTGTAAATCATATTGCTCCTAAATTTCCATTAGGCTTCTAACTATGTAGGAAGCCATCACCATTCCGCACACTGGCGGTACAAAGGACATCGACCCCGGTATTTTTGAAGATATCTTCATGGGCTGCTCCGTGGAATAAACAACTGTCAACCTGCCCACACCACGCTTTTTAAGTTCCCTTCTCATCACCTTTGAGAGGGGATCATAGCAGGTGTTGAACACATCGTCAACTTTGAATTTGGTCGGATCTATTCTGTTGCCCGCTCCCATGGCCGATATCAAATTATAATTGTTATTATAGCAGATTTCCGCCAAGGCCACCTTAGCTGATACGGTATCTATGGCATCAGCTATGAAATCATAATCACCCAGATTAAATTCCTCTGCATTTTCCTCGGTGACCCTCTTGCGGAGTTTCATCACTTCCACATGGGAATTGATATCCTTGAGCCTTTTCTCCATGGCATCGACCTTGAACTCGCCCATGCTTCCTTCCGTAGCTATCAGTTGCCTGTTCAAATTGGTCACTTCCACAATATCATCATCCACAATGGTGATGTTTTCAATACCTGACCTCACAAGAGCCTCGCAAAGTGAACCGCCCACTCCTCCAACTCCCAACACCAATATTTTTGCCCTCTGTATTTTTAATAAATTGTCTTGTCCTATTAATTTTATCGTTCTGTTAAATCTATCCATATATCACCAAAAAGGTGAAGGTCATGCCTTCACCTACAGTTTTTCTATTTTCATATCCTCAAGTTCTCTATCCACTATATTCGCTTTCACTTTGATCAAATCTTCTTCCCTCAGGGAAATATCCGATTTTATTTTAAGCGATGTACCCGATGCTATGAGAGGATTATTGGACACCAACACTTGAACATCATATAAATCTCCAAAATCATCTATTCTGATGACCCTTGCCGAAAATTCGATCTTGTTGTCATGTCCCTTTTCCTGTGGTTCCTCTAAGGACTTCAAACTCGTGATGTTGCCAAATTCTAAAGAGCCTTCCACTTCATGATTTATCAAATTCAGAATATTATCAACTGCCTGTCCGTCCATGAGAGAGAGTTTCACGCTGTTGATATCCGTGTTGTAATCCTTGCCGTCAATTGTGACTGTGGAATTGCTTCCATTTAAATTCACAGCCGAAAGAACGCCCTTGACCACCTTGTTTTCTATCAAGTTGCCCGTTTCAACGGGTGATGTACCGCTTAGATAGGTCAAGTACTTATCTGCTATTATTGCCACTTCCGAACGCCTTATATACTTACTTCCGTTGAAATATCCGTCGCTTCCCGTAGCCGCATAGATCCCCGCCTCTACAAGACCTGTGAGGTGATCCTTGGTCATTTGCGGAATTTTATCCAAGTCGTTGTGTCTTAAATTTGCCATATTTCCTTGCGGAAGATCAAAGGCTCTCCCGAAATAGACCGTCACGGAATTTCTGTTGGGAAAGACGGTATCTTCATCTCTTAAAAAACCGCCCAGTTCCGCAGCTTCAAGGGTTTTTTCCGTAATGGCATCTATGGACAAATTGTAGCAGACCGCCTCAGTGGCCCAAGATGGAACATTGTAGATATTTACAAGGCTGTAATATCTGTCCTCTGCAGCTCTCAACTCATCCCTTGAGGGATTTTTTATATTCTTTATAACTTGCATTATCTCCAAAAAGCTGACAGCCCTGTGGGGTTTGAAAGTCCCGTCGGGATATCCGCCGAAGATGTTTTTTTCAGACAAATTGTCCACCGCATCATAGGCCCATCCGTATTCTCCATGGGATTTTAAATCTGTAAATGATTTTGCATACACGCCTGTGGGCAACATCAAAAAACTGATCGCAATCAATAAAATTTTATAAATCTTCTTCATAAATTCCTCCGATAGTAAATATTATAGCATAAAGTAAAAGTTATAAAAATAAATAAGATTGCAAATAAAAACATAAATTTGAATTTTACAAATCCTCCACACAAAGAGATGATGAACACCTGCCTTTGTAGCCACAACACCGACTGCAATCCACATAAAAAAGCCTTCTGATGATCGGATTGTCAAACAAACCGACAACTGAAGGCTTTTACTTAATCAAAATTTAAAATATTTAATTCTCAACTCAATCTTCTAAAAAGGGAATGTCCGTATTAAAGAAGGTAAAGGTTCCTATTGCCACGATTTTTTCTCTGTCATCATATATGGTCGCATTTACCACCGTGGTCTTTTTGCCTCTCTTTACTACTTCCGCCTTTGCGACTATCTTTTTTGTGTTGACTGCAGCTGATATGAAATTCATGCTGCTGGTGATGGTGGCTGTTTTATATCCGTAGGATACCGATGCCGAACCTGCAACCGTGTCCGCAAGGGAAAATATACATCCTCCGTGAACGCTGTTCATGGGGTTTAAGTGTTCTTTTCTAAGTTCTATTTCACCTTCGGCATATCCCTCTCTCATGTCCGTAGTATTTATTCCCATGAATATGGCATAGGTGTTTTTTTCATTTCTCGCTTTTATAAGCTCTTCAAAATTTTTCATCTTTCTCCTTTGCTCATCTGACTCTGTGTATAGAACCCTTTTTTACAGGCACATTGGCGCCCGTGAGCTCATATATGGCTTCGGATATATAGGGTTGATGTCCTATCAATATATAATCTCCGTCGCCAAGACTTTTTACTACCTTTGCATAACCGTCATTTCCAAAGCCCAAGTCTTCCAATATCTCATAATCCGTTTCAAAAATACGACAAAATATTTCAGCTGTTTGCACCGCCCTTGTGTAGGGTGAAGTGTAGACTTTGAAATCCGCAGATTTAAAGTCTTTTTTAAACTCTTGGAAATTCTTTTCCAACTCAATTTTGCCCTGTTCCGTAAGTTCTCTGTCAAAATCACTATGGGAATGAGGTTCCGCTTTTCCGTGTCTTATTAAATAGATCATATTTTCAAATTATAAAAACTCTTAATTCCCAAGTACTTAGCACTGCTTGACAATTGGTCTTCTATCCTCAAAAGTTGGTTGTACTTTGCAACTCTTTCAGATCTTGCAGGTGCTCCTGTCTTGATAAATCCGGCATTTGTAGCAACAGCCAAATCGGCAATGGTGGAATCTTCCGTTTCTCCCGATCTGTGTGATATGATTGCTGTCATGTTGTTTTGTCTTGCCAAGTTTATGGCATCTATGGTTTCCGATAGCGTACCTATTTGATTTAACTTGATCAATATGGAATTGGCACTCTTTTCATCTATGCCCCTTTGAAGTCTTTTGGTGTTTGTGACAAATAAATCATCTCCCACCAATTGAACTTTATCTCCCAATTCCGCTCTCAATTCCTTCCAGCCTTCCCAATCGTCTTCATCAAGACCGTCTTCTATGGAATAAATGGGATATTCTCCAATCAGTTCTCTGTAATAATCTATCATTTCACGAGAGGTCAAGACTTTGCCTTCTCCTCTTAAATTGTACTTTCCCTCTTCATAGAGTTCAGATGCAGCAACGTCAAGGGCAAGCACTATGTCCTCTCCCGGTACAAGACCCGATTCCTTTATGGCTTCAACTATTACATCAAGGGCCTTTTTGTTGCTTTCAAGGTTCGGTGCAAATCCACCCTCATCTCCCACACCTGTGGAAAGTCCCAAATTTTTAAGAACTTTCTTCAAGCTGTGGTATACATTAGCTCCCATTTCCAGAGCTTGTGCAAAACTTCCTGCTCCCACGGGCATTATCATGAACTCTTGGATGTCCACGTTGTTGTCTGCGTGTTCTCCACCGTTTAATATGTTCATCATGGGCACCGGTAGAACTTTTGCATTTACTCCGCCGATGTATTGATACAGCGGAATTTCCAGTTCATCTGCAGCTGCTCTAGCCACTGCCAAGGATGCTCCCAATAGGGCATTTGCTCCCAATCTCGATTTGTTTTCAGTGTTGTCTAAATTTATCAGATATTCGTCTATGGCCACTTGATCAAACACGTCGAAGTATTGAAGTTTTTCAGCAATTTCATCATTTATATGCTCTACGGCTTTCAATACTCCCTTTCCACCGTACCTGCTTCCTCCATCTCTCAACTCCACAGCTTCATAGGCTCCCGTCGATGCTCCACTGGGTACTATGGCTCTTCCGAATCCGCCATTTTCCGTTCTGACTTCCACTTCTACCGTAGGATTTCCCCTTGAATCCAAAACCTCTCTTGCATATACACTGCTAATAAAACTCATATCTTACTCCCTTTCCAACAATGATTTGCCTGTCATCTCTTCAGGCTGTTTTATATTTAAAAGTTCCAATATAGTGGGCGCAGCGCTCCGTCCTTCAATCTATAATTATCTGTCCCGTATAGATATACCGGCACGGGATTTGTCGTATGACTTGTCACGGGTTTTCCATCTTCGGTGAGCATCTCTTCACAATTTCCGTGATCGGCAGTGATGATGGCCACTCCGCCCAGCTCATCAAGTTTTTTGAGTATCTTCTCAACACATCCATCTATGGTTTCCACTGCCTTTATGGCGGCGGGAATGGATCCCGTATGCCCCACCATGTCAAGATTGGCAAAGTTTAAGATAATGCAGTCATATTTATCAATTCTGTCCAAAAGCGCATCGGCAACTTCCCTTGCACTCATCTCCGGTTTAAGGTCGTAGGTGGCAACCTTGGGCGATGGAATCAACACTCTGTCCTCTCCCTCAAAGGGCACTTCTCTTCCTCCGTTGAAGAAAAAGGTGACGTGAGCATATTTTTCCGTTTCCGCAATTCTAAGTTGCTTTTTGCCCTGACTTGAGAGAACCTCTCCCAAGGTGTTCACGGGTATGACTTCACCGAAGGCTATATGTGTGTTGGGAATTGTCTTGTCGTACTGAGTCATGGTGGTCATATGCACATCCATGAATTTTCTCTCAAATCCGTCGAAGTTTTCATCCACAAAGGCCCTCACTATCTGTCTTGCTCTGTCCGGTCTGAAATTGAAGAATATCACGCTGTCCTTGTCCTTTATAGTAGCCGTGGCTTTGCCCGACTTGGTGATATATCCGGGATTGATGAATTCGTCGTAGATTTCTCTATGGTAGTTTTCTTCTATTAATTCCTTTGCAGAATGATAGCTTTCACCTTTGCCCTCAGTGACTAAATCGTAATAGTCCTTGGTTCTGTCCCATCTTCTATCTCTGTCCATGGCGTAGTATCTGCCACATATGGTAGCTATCTCTCCCACACCTATATCATCCAGCGTCTTTTGAAGTTCATAGATATCTTCAATGCTTGCCTGGGGCGATACATCTCTTCCATCTGTGATTACATGGATGTACACCTTTTCCAGTCCCTTCTCTTTGCACATCTTCACCAAGGCGATTAAGTGGCCCATGTGAGAGTGTACTCCACCCTTGGACACAAGACCCATTAGGTGCATTTGAGAGTTGTTTTCCTTGACATTTTTTATGGAATCTAAAAGAGCCTCATTTTCGAAAAATGTTCCCTGTTCAATGGACTTTGTTATCATGGTCAAACTTTGGTAGATCACTCTTCCCGATCCTATATTCAAATGTCCCACTTCCGAATTGCCCATCTGCCCTTGCGGAAGTCCCACGGATTCTCCGGAAGTCAAAAGCTGTGCATGGGCATATTTTTTAAGACCCTTTAAAGTGGGTGCCTCCGCCCTATATATTGCATTTCCCTCATAATCCTTTCCTATTCCGAATCCGTCAAGTATCATCAATAACACAGGTTTCATTTCTCTACCTCAAAATTTATTATCCTTCCGAAATCCTCACTCTTGAGCGAAGCACCGCCCACCAAGACTCCGTCTATATTTTCTCTATCCATTATTTCCTTTATATTGTCGGGTTTTACCGAACCGCCGTAGAGTATTCTGATGTTGTCGGCAGTATCTTTATCCGCGAGTTCCTCAAGGCTCTGCCTGATGAATTTACACATTGCTTCGGCATCCTTGGGATTGCACGTATTGCCCGTACCTATGGCCCATATGGGTTCATAGGCTACAACTAATTTAGTATAATCTATTTGCACATCTTCGAGAGATTTCTGAAGCTGTTTTTTCACAAAGGACTCTTGCTCATCAGCATCTCTTACTTCCTGCGGTTCTCCAAGGCATAATACCACTTTTAAGCCCTCTTTCAAAGCTCTTTTCACCTTGTCATTTATTTTTTTATTATCTTCCGCAAAAATAGTTCTTCTCTCCGAATGTCCCACTATGACGTAAGCGACCTCCAGATCAATGAGCATCTTTGCGGAAACCTCGCCCGTGTAGGCTCCCTCTTCAAATTCCGACAAATTTTGTGCTCCCACTTGTATATCGGAGGATTTTAAAATATTCACAGCTCTGTCTATGGAAGTGTAGGGAGGAAAAATTATTTTCTCCACATTTTTTGAAAGCTCCATTGACAATAGATCTTTAAGCATTTCAGAGGTTTCGGAATTGGTCATGTTCATCTTCCAATTTCCTGCAATCAACGGTTTTCTCATACTAGGCCTCCTCTATGCAAGCTATGCCCGGAAGTTCTTTTCCCTCGAGCATTTCAAGACTTGCTCCTCCTCCTGTGGAAATATGAGATATCTTGTCCTCATATCCCGATTTTTCCACAGCGGAAGCGGAATCTCCACCACCTACAATGGTGACCGCTCCCTTCAGTTCGGACAACATCTTTGCAACTGAAAAGGTACCCTTTGAAAATTCCTCTATTTCAAAAACTCCTGCAGGACCGTTCCAAATCACCGTTCTTGCATTTTTCAATTCTTGTTCTATTCTGCCGATGGATTTATCTCCTATGTCAACTCCCATCTTATCCGCGGGAATATTTTTGCTGTCCACAGTTTGATAATCTGCTCCCGATTTTATCTCCGATACCACCACGGTATCCTCCGGTAGAATTATATCCACAGAATTTTCTTCCGCTTTTTTCAGTATTTTTTTCGCAATGTCGATTTTATCTTCTTCCACTAAGGATTTTCCCGTTTCATAGCCCTTGGCCTTGAAAAAGGTATAGGCCATGGCTCCGAAGATTATGATTTTATCCGCCTTGTCTATGAGATTTTCAAGAACTCCGATTTTATCGGAAACCTTTGAACCTCCCAGTATTACAACAAAGGGACTCTTGGGGCGTTTAACGGATTCATGCAGGTAATCCACTTCCTTTTCCACCAATAAACCTATGGCCGAAGGAAGACAATGAGATACGCCCACATTTGAAGCATGGGCTCTGTGACTGGTTCCAAAGGCGTCATTTACATATATATCTGCAAGTTCGCACAGTTCTTTTGAAAACTCTTCTCCATTGGCTTCCTCTTCGGGGTTAAATCTGGTGTTTTCCAACAGGACTACAAACTGTCCCCTTAGTTCGCCTATGCTCTTCTTGACTTCTTCCGACACCACTTTTTCATCTGCAATGAAGTTGACATCATATCCCAAGAGCTCCTGTAATCTCTCGGCGACGGGCTTCAAACTCATTTCAGGCACATACTTGCCCTTGGGTCTTCCAAGGTGACTGATTATTATGCAGGAGCCTCCTCTGTCCAAGATGTACTTAATGGTTGGCACGCTCTTTCTTATTCTGACGTCGTTTGAAATTACGCCCTCATCCATGGGAACGTTCAAGTCAGCTCTTATCAGCACTCTTTTATTTTCAAAATCGAAACTTTTTAAATTTTTTTTCATGTATTCCTCCGAATAAATAAGCGAAAACCCGCAGGTTCTCGCTTATCTCTTTAAAATTTTTGAGCAACAAATTTTGTAAGGTCAAGCACTCTTTTTGAATATCCCCATTCATTGTCATACCATGCTATGCATTTTACAAGTCTGTCCATGACAGTGGTGAGTTTTGAATCAAAGATGGCCGAATGGTCGTTGCCGATTATGTCTGTGGACACCAAGTCCTCTTCGGAATACTCCAGTATCGACTTCATCGGTCCTTCCGCCGCTTCCTTAATAGCTTTGTTTATCTCTTCCGCAGTTGCATCCTTGGAAATCTCATAGGTTACATCCACAAGCGATCCCGTTGGCACAGGTACTCTCATGGCCATTCCTGTGAGTATTCCGTCCACTTCGGGAATTACTTTTCCCACTGCCTTTGCCGCTCCGGTAGTTGTGGGAATTATGTTTTCCGCCGCCATTCTCGCACGTCTTAAATCCTTGTGGAAAGCGTCATGCACCTTTTGGTCGTTGGTGTAGGCGTGAACTGTGGTCATAAGGCCTCTTTCAATGCCGAAGTTATCAAGTATTACCTTGGTTACGGGCGCAAGGCAGTTGGTGGTACAGGATGCATTTGATATTATTTGATGTTTTTCATGGTCGTATTCTTCTTCATTTACACCCATGACTATGGTTATATCTTCGCCCTTTACCGGCGCTGTGACTATTACCTTCTTCGCTCCGCCTCTTATGTGTCCGAGAGCCGCTTCTCTTTCTCTGAAAGCTCCCGTTGAATCTATTACTATGTCTATTCCCAGCTTGTCATAATTCATATCTTCAGGCGCTAAAGTGTCAATCGCCTTTATCTTCTTGCCATTTATTAAAAATCCGTCTTCAATAGCCTTCACTTCTCCGGGGAATTTTCTGTAAATGGTGTCATACTTAAAAAGATGCGCAAAGGGTTCTATCTTTTGAGTTAAATTTCTACTGCACACATGAGTTATTTCAAAACCCGGATTTTCATCGAGAGCCCACGCTCTAAGACAATCCCTACCTATTCTTCCGAATCCCATTATAGCTACATTAACCGCCATTTCTACCTCCTACTGTTTATAATGCAATTTGCCGCACTCTCATCTATTACTAAAACCATATCCGATCTCAACTTAGATATTGAAATTATCGCTTCAGCCTTTTCAGCTCCACCTGCTATTCCAAAAACCCTCGGTATATTCAAAAAGTCCTCCAAGGATATTCCCACGCTTTGAGATGTGTATACTTCCTCGCCCTTTATATCGAAATAATGACCGATAACCTCAGAAACCGCTCCTCTTTCTAAAATCTCTTTCTTCTCCTGGGGATCTGCACCCTTTCTTTCCAGCATTTCGTCGGCTCTGCCTATGCTGAATATCAGCAAATCCAACTCCTTGAGCATTTCATAGGTTCTGTGGATATCTTCATTTTCAAGCAATATATTCAAGGCTTTGTCAGGCGCCGCATCGGGAACGGGCAATATTCTGTAATCGCAATTGAGCCTTTCGGCAATTTTAGATGCGACAGAATTGGCTTGATACTCCACATTTTTCCCCAAAGTTCCCCTTGCGGGTATGATGGTCAAATCCAATTCTCTTTTATTCTCCGACAGCACATCAGCTATGGCACTTAAAGTCTTGCCCCCTGTAACTCCTATGTAATCTCCGTCACACATGCTCACATTTATAAGCCCTGCAGTTGCTGCACCCAGATTTGTAAAGGCGTAATCGTCCTTGGATGAATCGCCCTTGACCACTACCACTTCTTCTATTTCCAAGAAAGAAGCGATTCTGTTTCCCAGTTCGGTCAAGTTGTTAAGTTCTCTGTAAACCTCAGAAAATCTCTTCAGATTTACTTTTCCTTCTTTTTTTATATTCACTCCCGCAGAATTTACATAGACGTAGTTCATTTCCTTTAGTCTTTCTATTTCATCTCTTATAATTCTTTCGGAAATTTTCAATTTTTTTGAGAGAGTTCTCCTGCCCACTGCGCCTTCTCTGTTGAGATATTCAAGTATTTCATATCTTCTTATGAATATATTTCTGAATTCCGGCACAAAAGAACTCAATAATTCAACATTCATGTTTCTCCTCTTTCCTATTCATCCCATAAAGGCATCTTCGCTCCCACCGGTTCTAAAATAAATATATCACAGCGTGGATATTTGTCAATGAAAAAGACCCCAAGAGTCTTGAATTGCCTGCAAAAAGACGAGTTCTTCCTTTCTTGTTTACTCGGACTTTAACTCATTCAAGACTCCCAACGGTGTCACATATATTTTCTTGCGCTTTCAAGTCTATTTAAAAGATTTTGCTTGCCCAGTATCTCAATTATATTGCTCAGTTCCGGTCCGTGAACGTTGCCCGTCATGGCAGCTCTCACAGGCATGTACAATCCCTTGCCCTTGATGCCTGTTTGTTTTTGAATTCTCTTCATGACCGTTTTTGCAAATTCCGCATCCACTTCTTCCACTTGGTTGAGTTCCGCTTCAAAGGCTTCGATAAGCACCGACATATTTTCCGATTTCACTTGTTCAAGGGCGTCTTCTTCAGTTATTTCCAAATCTCCAAATAGGAAATCCACCTTTTCAGGCACTTCATTTACCCTGTTAAGACTTTCCTTCACCGTTTCCACCATGTAGACATATCTGTCCCAATCCGCCTTTATCTCTTCCTCTGTCATCAAACCTGATTCCACCATTGAAGGAATGGATAATTCAGCAATCTTTTCAGTGGGGTACTCCTTGATGTAGTGCGCATTTACCCAGTTGAGTTTTTCAACATCGAAAATTCCGCCGCTCTTTCCCACTCTCTCAAAGCTGAATTTGTCGATCATTTCATCAAGGCTTAGAATTTCTTCTCCATCTTCAGGAGACCAGCCCACCAGCGCCAAGTAGTTTATCATGCCCTCGGGCAAGTATCCCTTTTCTCTGAAATCCTCCACGGACACATCGCCCTGTCTTTTGGAGAGCTTCTTTCTGTCCTTGTTCAAAACCGTGGGCAGATGAACGAACTCAGGTGCTTCCCAGCCGAAGGCTTGGTACAGATAGACGTGTTTGGGTGTGGAGGGAAGCCATTCTTCTCCTCTGACAACATGTGTTATGCCCATGAGATGATCATCCACCACCACAGCTAAGTGGTATGTGGGAAATCCGTCGGACTTCATCAAAACTTGATCATCCATTTCATCTGAATTTATAACTACTTTTCCTCTGACAGCATCATGAAATTCAATATTTTCATTTCTGGGAAGTTTAAGTCTTACGACGTATTCTTCTCCCGCCGCAATTCTGTTTTTCGCTTCATCCGTGGATATTCCTCTGCAGAATCCGTCGTACTTGGGCACTTGACCCTTAATTCTCTGCTCTTCTCTCAAGTTGTCCAATCTTTCCTTGGAGCAGAAACAATAGTAGGCCTTGCCCTTCTCAATGAGTTCATCCACATACTTTCTGTAAATATCCAATCTTTCAGATTGAATGTAGGGTCCGAAATCTCCTTTTTGGACAATTTTGCCCCCTTCTGAAAATACTCCCTCATCATGGGTGATGCCCGCCCAATTCAAGGATTCGATTAAATTCTCAATGGCACCTTCCACAAATCTAGTTCTGTCGGTATCTTCTATTCTAAGTATGAACTTGCCGCCCTTTTTATGAGCGAATAAATAATTATAAAGAGCGGTTCTAAGACCTCCTATATGCAAAAATCCAGTCGGACTTGGAGCAAATCTAACTCTTACTTCTTTCATCGTTCCTCCTAATTAATATGTTCATTTTTTGATTAAATTTCTTTATGTATAAATTCTATACTTTTATTCCCATTCTTTCAACTAAGTATTAAATCTAAAAGAAATTTACAACTAAAAAAGCTCCCTTAAAAGAGAGCTTAATCAGTCATTGATTAAAATATAAAATGCAGTATGGGCACTGTGATTACAATTGTAAGTATTACTCTTTCAATCCAAATTATTATATAGTCACTCATCTTTAAAGGAATCTTCGTACCCATGATACATGGAATAGAAGCTGAGAAGAATAGTATTTCAGATACTGATGCCACTGCGATCAAGAATTTTGTAATTATATCAGCATCGGGTACAAGCAGAGCCGGTAAGAACATTTCAGCTATACTCAGAGCCATCGCCTTTGCTGCAAGCAGGGGTTCAGGCACTCTTGTCAACATGGTGAAGGGATAGAATACATATCCTATAATATCAAATACAGGAGTGTGGTTTGCTATTACTATGCCCAATGTTCCTATTGCCATTAGAGAAGGTCCTATGGTCAATGCCAAGTTAATTCCGTTGATGAAATTGCCCTTTATCGATTGAGCCACTGTGGGAGCACTCTTGAAAGCTCTCATTCCTTCTTGAACAGCTGTGTCTAATCTGTTCCCTGTTGACACTTCTTCAGGATTTCCCTCTTGACCTCCATAGTAGGTGTCGGGTTTTTTAGATAGAGGATAAATTCTTGCTGTAATAGCTGTTACTATGAATGTGATTATTAAAGTCAACCAGAAATACAAAAGCCATTTATCCATTATGTCAAGAGTTCTTGCAACTACTATCATAAATGTAGCCGATACAGTTGAGAATCCCGTCGCTATAATAGCAGCTTCTTTTCCCGTGTATTTTCCGTCTTGATAAACCTTGTCGGTGATGAGCAGAGCCAGAGAATAGGATCCTACAAAACTCGCCACGGCGTCTATCGCCGATCTTCCCGGTGTCTTCCAAATGGGTTTCATGACAGGTTGCATTAGTATACCCACAAATTCCATAAGTCCGAAATTTACCAAAAATGCCAAAAACACCGAGCCTATGGGTACCACTGTCGTAACTGTGATTACGATGCTGTTGTAAATAAAGGGAATAACATCCTTAGCCATTAAAAATTCCGGACCTTTATTTAAAATTGCCATAATTACAAAGGGTATGCCTAATAAGTTTATGAGAGCAAATATAGTATCAGTGGTGGTTTTGTTCCAAGTCTTTCTTATAAATGGAAGTACCGCTCCTACGATTACTATAGTTCCTGCATAAATAGGTCCGTAATTGGGAATCTTCTTAACTAAAGTAACAATGTGGTCTATGGGTATAGACGACTTTCCCCCTATGCTTATAGGTACAAAAAACATAAAAATACCAAAAGCTGCAAATAGTATAAATTTTGTGACATCACTTGATGTATAATTCACTCTTTCTTTATTCATAACTATACCTCCTTTGTGCTTATTATATCAAAATTAGTCAAAGCATCGTCGAAATGAGGCCCTTTGTTAAAAAATTATCATTGATGTAAATCACTAAATCTCGCCCTTATTTTTCAACCTTTCATTTTTTGATAAATAATCGAAACCAAGGATCCGCCTTTAACCATTTGACGATAATTAGACGCTGCAATCGCTGTAAATCACAGAGATATTGCAAGGATTGTCACCTGGACGAAATTTAAAAGGGCAAGTATTAAAATCTTAAACTTGCCCTCAACGAATCGCAATTTATTTGTCGCTATGACATGAAGCGCTGTACTTGCAGGACTTGCATCCGCCGTCGCAACCCTTCGTCTTTAAGCTGTGTTTAATTGCAAAGACTACAACTCCCATTAATACAATCAAAACTGATACAGTTGGTAAATTCATTTTACACCTCCGCCGATCTCACTTTTAATCTGCCCCTCTTGCCTGCAGGTCTGAACAGCAGGTAGAGGTATAGGACCAACACCGCCGCAGCCACAAAGGTCCAGGCATTTGCAGGTTGACCTTCTATGAAAACTCTTGAAAATTGATATACCATCAAGGCCATGGTGTAGGAAAATACCACTTGATAGCCCAAGGCAAATCCGAACCATTTTTTGTCGCCCATCTCTTCTTTGATTGCTCCCATGGCAGCAAAGCAGGGCAGAGTAAGTTGATTGAAGAACATAAAGGACAGCATGGATGCTGTCGTGAAGTTTTGTCTGATCAAGGGAAGCAGTCCCGGATCATCCGCACCCACTTCTCCTATGCCTGCCACTACTCCATAGGTTCCCACTACTACTTCCTTGGCTATAAGACCTAAAACCGTGGCCACAGTCGCCATCCAATTGCCAAATCCCAAGGGAGCGAATATCCACGATAATTTTTTGCCCACGAAGGACAGTATGGAATCGGTGCTGTTGTCTGCAAATTCAACAAATTCAAAATTTATGGAAATATTTTGCAAGAACCATATGATGACGGTGCAAAGCAAAATCACAGTTCCAGCCTTTATTATAAAGGACTTACACCTGTTCCATGTAGCCTTTAAAATATTGGATATCGCAGGAAAATGGTACTCGGGAAGTTCCATTACAAAGGGAGCCGGATCTCCCTTGAACCTTTCCGTCTTCTTTAAAATTATCCCCGAGATTACCACAGCTGCAATTCCTCCGAAGTACCACAGCGGACCATACCAAAAATGACCGCCCAACACAGCCGAAAACATCACTATTATATCCGTCTTTGCTCCACAGGGCATGAAGGATGCCACTATTATGGTCATTCTTCTATCTCTGTCGTTTTCTATGGTTCTTGTGCCCATTATCCCTGGAACGGAACAGCCTGTTCCCATTAAAATAGGGATAAAACTCTTACCGCTAAGTCCGAACCTTCTGAATATCCTATCCAGTATAAAGGCGATCCTCGCCATGTAACCCACATCTTCCAATAGGGATATGAACAGGAACAATGTGGCTATTACAGGCAAAAATCCCAGCACTCCGCCAACTCCACCTATTATTCCCTCTACTATGAGCGATGTCAACCAATCGGCAGTTCCTATTCCCGACAAAAAGGCTTCAACATTTCCGCCGATCATCTCTCCGAAGAACTCCTCATTTAGCCAATCCGTCACGTCGCCTCCCACATAGGTCATGGCCACATAATAAATTAAAAACATCACTCCCACAAAAATAGGCAAGGCTAAAATTCTGTTGGTGACTATTTTGTCTATTTTGTCGCTGGTAGAAAGTCCTCTTCTGCCCTTTTTAACAGCCTTGGAAGTTATTTCACTTACAAAATTATATCTTTCGTCGGTGATTATACCCTCCGTATCGTCATCAAATTCCTCTTCTGCTCTCTCTATGAGCCCATCTATAAATTCACTTTCCCTTTTGCTGATGTGAATATTGTCGGAAATCCTTTCATCCCTTTCAAAGAGCTTCACCGCAAGCCATCTCTTTGCAGGATTATCCTCAAGAGCCTTGACTTCCCTTTCTATTTCCTCTAAATAGAACTCCACCCCTTCGGAAAAGGTGTTTATCTTAACATCCCTTTTGCTCTTCAAGGCTTCTGATTTTGCAATCTCTATTAATTCCTCCATGCCTTCATTTTTCAGAGCGGAAATTTCCACCACTCTACAATTCAATTTCTGCTCAATTTTACGAGAATCTATCTCGTCCTTGTTTTTTCTGACCACATCCATCATGTTAAGCGCAAGGACAAGGGGTATTCCCAGTTCCGACAATTGAGTTGCCAAGTATAAATTCCTCTCGATATTCGATGCATCTATGACATCGATTATCACATCCGCTTCACCGCTTAACAAAAAATCCCTGGACACCACCTCTTCAAGAGTATAGGGCGACAGAGAATATATTCCGGGAAGATCTGTAAATTTAATCTCTCCGTCCCTTTTATAAGCTCCCGTCTTCTTCTCAACTGTCACTCCGGGCCAATTCCCCACATATTGATTAGAACCTGTCAAGGCATTGAAAAGAGTGGTTTTTCCGCTATTAGGGTTGCCCGCTAAGGCTATATGTACTCCCACCATCTCACTCCTTTACCAAATTTGAAATTTCTATTAACTCAGCGTCTGCACGCCTTATGGACAACTCATAATTTCTTATGTTTATTTGAACGGGATCACCTAGGGGAGCCACCTTTCTCACATAAATCTCCGTTCCCTTTGTGAGTCCCATGTCCATCATCCTTCTTCTCAAGGGTCCTTTGCCCCTTATTTTTTCCACTATGTAGTAATTTCCAACTTCAACTTCCCTTAAAGTCATGCCGTTGCCTCCTTAACAGTTATCGCCGAAGCGACGTCGCTTTCTATGGCAACTCGTGAATCCTTTACCTTGACTATGAGGTTTGCATTGCTTTCATTTACAACTTCAATCCTTGCCCCTCTGACAAATCCCAGATTCTCCATGTGCCTTAAATGTTTTTTATCTTTAAACTTTTTATCTCTTATCTTAAGTATTTCGAATTCAACATTCTTAGGTACCATAAGTAAATTCATAAAAACACTCCTAACTTTAATTAATTTAATGCACAAATGATAATACAAATCATTTACAGATACAATTATAACACCTATTCATAAAAAATAAAGATGAAGTGATAATTTTTATCAACATTTTACTTGAGATGTTTTAAATTACCAGAAAAAAATTTACGATTAAACTCTTCTGTAAATTAAAATAGTTAAGATGAGATTTTAAATAATAAAATATGTTTCAGATAATAAAATGTGTTTTTGGGCAATAAAA
>JAUNLL010000006.1 GCA_030532275.1 Peptoniphilus sp.
TTAGCTCTTTGACCCTCTTTATCTGCGATTTCTCGAACGTTTTCAGGGAAGAAAGAAGTATCCCACAGTTCGGGTAAAACCACAACATCGGGTTTGTCATCACAAGCTTTCTTAATATTCTCCTCAATCAGCTTGTAATTTTCATCAACACCTCCCATTATAAGACTGCATTGTACTAAAGAAATTTTCATTTTATACCTCCTTTGTTTTGGTATACCATATACATTATACCATGAAAATGTTTTTTTAAAAGTTTTATTTATAAATTTTTAACGAATTTAAAATAAAACTTTTTACATTTAATAGATATCAATTTATTATTTGCAACAAAAAACTCAAGTGTGTACCTTGAGTTTTTATTTATAACTGTATTCAATTGCATCTGTGGTATTGACCATATGTATTCTCATGGTTTCAATAGCCTTTTCTTCATCTCTTTTTTTAATGGCATCAATTATTCTTCTGTGTTCCTGTACTGTAAGTTCCTGTCTATTGGGATAACTCAGTGCTATTTGTCCAAAGTATCTCACCGTATCGTTCAAATTTGACAATATCTTTGTCAATACGGAGTTCTCTGAAATTAAGTAGATGTATTCATGAAATTTTCTATCTAATTTTATATAATTATAAAAATTTCCTTCTTTTATTATTTGCTCTTGTTCATTTGTTATTTTTTCCAAATCCCTTATATTTGATTCTTTAAATTTACATATACTTTCAGACACAGCTAAAATTTCAAGAGATGTTCTTACCTTTTGATTCATGAGTATGTATTCTAAATTGAATTCTCTTACAACATTTTTTTTGTTGTCCCTTGTCACAAGCCAACCTTCATAATAAAGTCTTTGGAATGCCTCTCTTATGGGCGTTCTACTAAACCCAAAATCTTCTGATATGGATCTCTCATTCAGAATTTGATTGGGTTTGTATATTCCCTTTATTATATTTTCCTTGATTTCTTCATATGCCAGTTGCTTATAAGACTTAGGCTTAATTACCATTTCCTTTAACCTCTTATTTATTCATTTTTACTTATCTTGTGTATTGATACTTCTTCTATGAGTCCTTTGCTCACTTTTTTGATTTCGTAGATGTAATCATTATCTTCGATCATTTGTCCTTCTTTGATTTCCATTCCCTTTAAATGCAGCAGCTTAGAAACTAATCCACCTATGGTAACAGAATCTTCCGGGTCTATTCTATAATTGTAAATTCTATTTATTTCTTCGATTTCAGATGCTCCTGAAAATACTTTTTCGTTGTCTATGACCTTCATGTTTGTCGAGCTTGTTCCCTTTGATAGGAATTTTCTTGTGACGAACAATATCGTTATGGCTATTACTCCCAAGAGTATGTCCAACATGTCGTCGGATTTTATCAACATCTTTCTTGCTATTACAAGTGTCACAAGATGTACCGTCGTTGCATCGGTCTGTGTGACTAATAATAGTATGAATTCCATGGCTATTACGATCATCAGCACATGGGATAGAAAATTGTTAAAGAGTATTGCGCTGACTTCCACGTCGTTTTGAAGTATTTTTATATAGTATTTTAAGATGTCGGGAATGGATATTATTATTCCCACTATCAACATGACGGATATCAGTACTTCAAATGCAAATATAGCTTTGTTGAGATATAGCATAAATTTTTTTCTGTCCATGTTATGCCTCCAAGGTTTTTATCATTTCTTTTTTCATCTTACCTAAGACTTTTTTTTCTATTCTTGATACGGTCATCTGTGAAATGTCCAGTTTTTTTGCTATTGATACTTGCGTACTCCTGTTGAAATATCTCTCTATCAATATGGTTTTTTCTACTTCATTTAGGTCCAACATGGCTTTTTCAAGCAGGTCGTTGATTTCTATTTTGTCGAAATATTTTTCATCTACTCCTATTAAATCTCCCAAGTTGATTTCCTTGTCATCTCCGTTTAAGTCGTATACCACGTCTAGGGATTGAGGAGAGTAGACTTTACTTGCTTCTATGGTTTCAAGGATTTCTTCCGGTGTGGTGTTTAGATAATCAGCTATTTCATTTACCGTGGGAGTTTTTTGATATTGTTGAGATAGATAAACTCTGGCGTTGTTTATTTTCTTAGATAGTTCCTGTATTCTTCTGGGAACTCTTATGGTCCATCCCTTGTCCCTGAAATATTTTTTAATTTCTCCTATTATTGTAGGTGTGGCAAAGGAAGAAAATTCAAATCCCTTTGACAGGTCGTATCTCTCTATGGCATATATCAATCCTATGGATGCCACTTGGAATATGTCATCATAGTCTATACCTCTGCCTGAATATTTTTTGGAAAGAACTTCGGCGATATAGAGGTGTTCCTTTATGAGGATGTCCCTTATCTCCATATCCCTTGTTTCTTCATATTCCTTAAAGAGTTCCTTTCTTTCTTCCTTTGTAAGTTTTCTGTCTAATTTATAGTATTGTTCGGTATTCATAGCATTACCTACACTTCTGCAGTTATTATTAAACTTTCATCTTCTATTTCGCATTTATCTACAAGGCATTCCACTATCATCAAGGGCAACGATATTTCTTCCAAACTTTCTACATTTTTTTTGCAGATATCTCCTATTTGGATTTTTATTTTATCGTCCCATACTGTAAATTCAACTTCTATGTTTTCTTTACAATCCAATTTAAGGGCAACATTTAAACATTCGCTAAGTGCCATTTTCAAATCTTCTATTTTATCTATATCGAAGTTCATGCCTGTCAATATTCCCGATAAAAATAATCTCAAAGAGCTGAAATACTTGGCATTTGCCGGAATTTTAAGACTGATTTTTTCCATTTTTTACCTCATTTCAAATATATTGTCCAGTTTTGTTATGGTGAAAAGTTTTTTTATGCTGGGCTTTATGTTTTGAATAAAAATTTTGTGGTCATTTTTTTCAATTTCATTGAGCACATACATAAAGGCTCCTAAACCTGTTGAGTCAATATATTCTAAATTAGTTCCGTCTATCAATATGTTTTTTTGATTTTCTGTGTAAAGATCCAAAACTTCTTTTTTAAATTTAGGGGTGGTGTATACGTCCAATTCTCCCTGCGGATAAATTATCAGCTCTTCCTTCACTTCATGTTTTATATTAAACACAACTTCCTCCTTAATCTCCGATGTATGTCGCCACTGCCACTACTTCGGAATCCGTTATATTCATGAGTTTTACTCCCGATGTCGCACGTCCCATGGTGGATATTTCATCTACTTTTATTCTTATGATGATTCCTTCCACGGTTATTATCATTATTTCATCTTCTCTGTCAACTACCTTTGAGGATACCAAGTTCCCTGTTTTTGCCTTGGGTCTGTAAGTTATCATGCCCTTGCCGGCACGGGATTGTGTTCTGTATTCTGTCATGGGTGTTATTTTTCCGTATCCCTTTTCGGAAATTACCAACATCAATTTCTTGTCATCTGCTATTTGGCATCCCACTACTTCATCATCTTCATCAAGTTCTATGGCCTTTACTCCCATGGAGTTTCTTGCTGTATTTCTGACGTCTTTTTCGGAAAATCTTATGGATTTACCCTTTCTAGTTGCAATTACCACATCTTCTTCACCATTGGTGAGCATGGTTGCGATAATGGAATCTCCTTCCTTTAAATTCATGGAAATTATTCCTGTTTTTCTGATATTTTTATATTCTTCAAAGGATGTTTTCTTGACTGTTCCTTTTTTAGTCGCCATCAAGATGTTTAAGTCGGGATCAAATTCTTTTACGGGTATTATGGATTGAACCGTTTCTCCCGGTGATAATTCCAATAGATTGACTATGGCCATTCCTCTTGCCTGTCTTGAGCTTTCAGGTATTTCATATGCTTTAAGTCTATATACTCTTCCCAAATTTGTAAAGAACAATATTGAATCATGACTTGATGTAACGAATAAATCGCAGACAAAATCTTCATCCTTTGTGCTCAGTGCGGAAATTCCCCTTCCGCCTCTTCGTTGAGGTTTATAGGTTCCCTCGGGCATTCTCTTTATATAACCTAGTTTTGTGAGTGTGATAACTACGCTTTCTTCCTTGATTATATCCTCTATGTCTATTTCGGATTCGGAAGCCTTTATGACGGTTCTTCTGAGATCGGAGTATCTTTCTTTGATTTCATTCAATTCTTCTTTTATTTTTTCCATGAGTTTTGAATGATTTTCCAATATCTCCGTCAATTCTCTGATGGTCTTGAGAAGTTCATTGTATTCGTTGTCCAATTTTTCTCTTTCCAATCCGGTCAATCTCTTAATTCTCATATCGAGAATGGCTTGTCCCTGAATGTCTGAAAGTCCAAATTCCACGGTGAATTTTTCCTTGGCTTCATCGTCATCCTTAGATGATCTTACTATTTCTATAATTCTGTCTATGTTGTTAAGTGCTATTTTAAGTCCTTCCACTATGTGTGCTCTTGCCTTTGATTTTTCCAGATCGAATTTAGTTCTTCTGGTCACCACTTCTATTTGGTGGTCCACATAATTGGATATCAATTCCTTCAGATTTAAAATCTTAGGCACTCCGTTGACAAGGGCCAAATTTATTATACCGAAGGTTATCTGCATTTGAGTGTTCTTGTATAGTTTGTTTAAAACTACGTTGGGATGTGCATCTCTTTTTAAGTCTATTACTATTCTGATTCCCTTTCGTGAAGATTCATCTCTGATTGCGGAGATTCCCTCAATGGTCTTGTCCTTCACCAAGGAAGCTATTTTTATTATTAAGTTGGATTTGTTAACTTGGTAGGGTATTTCCCTTATTACTATTCTGTGTCTGTTCTTTACTTCTTCTATTTCGGCTACGGCTCTTATTTGAATTTTGCCTCTGCCTGTTTCATAGGCTTTTCTTATGCCTTCCTTTCCCATTATAAAGGCACCGGTGGGAAAGTCCGGTCCCTTTATATCGTTCATCAGTTCTTTGACTGTTATATCTTCATTGTCTATAAAGCTTATTATTCCGTCTATTACTTCTCTTAGGTTGTGAGGGGGCATATTGGTCGCCATACCTACTGCTATTCCCGCCGATCCGTTTACCAAAAGGTTGGGAAATCTTGCAGGCAGCACCACGGGTTCGGTTTCTTCTTCGTCGAAGTTAGGCACCATGTCCACGGTATCTTTGTTTATATCTCGCAGCATTTCCAGTGCCAGTCTTGACATTCGCACTTCCGTATAACGCATTGCCGCTGCACCGTCACCATCGACGTTTCCGAAGTTACCTTGTCCGTCTACCAAGGGATACCTGGTGTTAAAGGGTTGAGCAAGTCTGACTGTGGCATCGTAGATGGATGAGTCACCGTGGGGGTGGAATTTACCCATTACATCTCCCACTAATCTTGCCGATTTTTTATAGGGTCCTCCGGGATTTAGTCCCAAAACTTGCATTCCGTACAATATTCTTCTGTGTACGGGTTTTAAACCGTCCTTCACATCAGGTAATGCACGGGATACTATTACACTCATGGAATATTCGAGGTAAGACTTCCTCATTTTTTCCGACAGTTTTACATCGACTATTCCGCTGTTTGAAAATTCACTCATATTTCCTCCTATGCATCTATATAATCAACATATTTTGCATTTTCTTGTATAAATTCACGTCTGGGTTCAACTTCAGATCCCATGAGCATATCAAAGGTTTCATCTGCGTAGATCAAATCGTCCAATTCCACCCTCAACAATATTCTGTGATCGGGATTCATGGTAGTTTCCCAAAGATCTTCTGCATTCATTTCTCCAAGACCCTTGTATCTATTTATTTCGTATTTTTTATCTTTGCCCAATTCCTTTAAAGCGCTTTGAAGTTCCTCTTCATCATAACAATATCTCACAACCTTGTTTCTGTGAACAATTCCGAAAAGCGGTGGTTTAGCTATATATACATGGCCTTCTTCTATGAGCGGTCTTAAATATCTGAATAAAAATGTCAAGAGCAAGGTCATTATGTGAGCTCCGTCTATGTCGGCATCGGTCATTATTATTATCTTGTTATATCTGAGATCTTCAATGTTAAAATCCTCTCCGATACCCGTGCCGAAGGCTGTGATCATGGCCTTTATTTCTTCTGAGTTTAGGACTTTGTCGATTCTTGCCTTTTCAACGTTCATTATCTTACCTCTAAGGGGCAAAATAGCTTGATAGGTTGAATCCCTTGCATCAGTTGCCGAACCTCCCGCAGAGTTACCTTCCACAAGGAATATCTCCGTGGTTTCATTGTCCGTATTTTGACAGTCCTTTAATTTTCCCGGAAGTGCCATGCTGTCCAAGATGTTCTTTTTTCTTGAGAGATCTCTTGCCTTTCGTGCCGCTTCTCTGGCTCTCCTTGCAGAAAGCGCCTTGTCCAGCACGGATTTTGCTATCTTGGGATTTTCTTCCAAGAAATTTTCCAAATTTTCAGATACAACGGAGTCAACTATTCCCCTTATCTCTGAATTTCCCAGTTTCGCCTTGGTCTGTCCCTCAAATTGAGGATTGGGAAGTTTAACTGATATAACTGCTGTAAGGCCTTCTCTGACATCTTCTCCCGAAAGATTTTCTTCCTTTTCCTTTATTATATTGTACTTTCTTCCGTAGTCGTTTATGGTTCTCGTAAGAGCAGATCTAAGACCTGACAGGTGAGTTCCGCCCTCTTCCGTATTTATGTTATTGGCAAAGGTCAACACAGTTTCGCTGTAAGAATCGGTATATTGCAAAGCCACTTCCACTGCGACCTTTTCCCTCGTTTCATCCATGTATATTATTTTTTTATGGATGGCATTTTTCTTTCTATTTATAAATTCCACAAAGGATTTTATTCCTCCTTCGTAGAGATAAGTTTCTTCTATATCCTTTCTTCTGTCTATGAATTCTATCTTGATGCCCTTGTTTAGAAAGGCCATTTCTCTAAATCTTCTGGACAGCACTTCATCATTGAATTCGACAGTATCGAAGATTTCTCCGTCGGGTACGAAGTATATCTTTGTGCCTGTGTCTTCCTCATCTGTGGTTCCAATTATTTCAAGGTCGCTCACAGCATTTCCTCTGGAGAATTTTTGTTGATGAATTTTGCCCTCTCTCTTAACGGTGGCAACAAGTTCAACGGAAAGGGCGTTTACAACGGAAACACCTACTCCATGCAGACCTCCCGATACTGAATAGGCCTTATTGTTGAATTTTCCTCCGGCATGAAGTATGGTCAATACAGTTTCAACTGTGCTCTTCTTAGTCTGCGGGTGAATTTCAGTGGGTATCCCCGAACCGTTATCAGTTATGGAGATAGCTCCATTTTCATAAATTTCAATTATTATGTGGTCACAAATACCTGCTAGAGCTTCATCTATGGAATTGTCTACAACTTCATATACCAAGTGATGAAGTCCCTTTTCTCCCGTTGAGCCGATGTACATTCCCGGCCTTTTTCGAACGGGCTCAAGACCTGTCAAGACCTGAATGTCCTCGGCACCATAATGTCTTTCATTGCTATTCATTGCATTCTCCTGTCTATATTAAAAATTTTTCCCTTTTCAACTTTGTAGATACTTCCCTTCAGACCCTCCATGGACAAATCGTAACTTGTAGATGTGATGAAGGTCTGAGTATCAGATATATTGTTCATCAAGTATCCTATCCTGTTGCTGTCAAGTTCCGAAAAAACATCGTCCAACAACAGTATGGGGTTGTTCTTTTTGTACTTCTTTATCAAATCTATTTCAGATAATTTCAAAGAGAGCATAACCGTCCTTATCTCTCCCTGCGATGCGTAATTCTTAGCAGAAAATCCGTTGATTTTAAAATCTAAATCATCTCTATGAGGGCCTATTGTGGTCATCCTCTTTTCCAGATCAGTTGTCATCGCCCTGTCCAAACTCTCTTTAAAAGTTTTTTCTATATCCTCTTCCATATTGAAGGCTATGGTACTCAAGTAAGTTATTTTAAAATCATCTCCTCCGGACAAAATTTTAAAATGGTGCTTGCAGAATTTTTCAAATATCCTCACTATCTTGAGCCTTTCCTTCAGTATCTTCAGTCCATAATTTGCAAGTTGGAAATTATACACTTCCAACAAATCTTTGCAGTGTTCCTTTTTTAAATTGCCCTTTAAAAATTTATTTCTCTGAAAAACTATTTTTTTGTAGGCTGATAAATTGTATTCATATCCCGGGCTTATCATGGATATGAGATCGTCTAAATATCTTCTTCTATCGTTGGGTGATTGTTTTACCATATTGATGTCGGCAGGAGAAAAAATCACCGATCCTAAATTTTTTCTGTACTCTTTAATGCTCTCCTGTTTCTTGTTGATTTTAAACTTGTTCGATCCCTGAAGATCTATTTCCACTTCTAATTCATCTTCATATTCAAAATTTAAAATACGGGATTTAAGTGTGGATTTGCTCGATCCCAATTTTATAAAATCTCTATCTCTTGAGCTTCTGAAGGATTTTCCGCAGGTGAGCATGTAAATCCCCTCAAGAAAATTGGTTTTGCCCATGGCATTTTCGCCCAATAATAGATTTAAGTTCATATCGGGCTGAAAATTCAAGTATTCATAATTTCTAAATTTAAAAATCTCCAAATTTAAAATTTTCATCGCTCACCAAGTGTTCTTCTGAATTAAATGTGACTTTATCTCCCTTGCGAAGTTTTTTACCTCTTCTGGTTTCAACTTCTCCATTGACCATCACTTGACCTGATTGAATTAAAATCTTAGCTTCTCCTCCGCTTTGAACTATGTTATTCAGCTTTAAAAAATCGCTCAGTGTAATATAATCTTTTTCCATTTTTTCTCCTAGTTTGCCAATCTGACGGGAAGTACCAAGTAGATGTAATCGGGATCGTCTTCCTCTTTTACTATGCAGGGATTTACAGAATCTGTGAAGTTCAGTTTCAAGTTAGCTCCCTTCATGTTTTTTATGCCTTCCAGCAGGTACCTTGAATTGAAGGCTATTTTAAGCTCATCTCCATCCACTTGTGATTCCACGTTTTCCTTTACGGAACCTATTTCAGAATTGGATGTTATCAATATATCCGAATTGCCGATGTCCAGTTTCACCAGGTTGGCTCTCTCTTCCTTAGCCAGGAGGGAGGCTCTTTCAAGGGCATTTTGAATTTCAGCTATATTGGCGGTGACTATCGTGCTGTGGTCCTTTCTTATGAGTCCGTCATAGTTAAAAAATTCTCCCGAAATTAAAGTGCTGTATAGTTCAGCGCTTTCAAGAGTGAATCTGATTTGATTCATATTTAAATCTATCTTTATGGATTTTTCTTCATCGTCGATGATTTTAACAAGTTCATTTAAGGCTCTGGCGGGTATTATGGCGGAAGTGCTGATTTGCGTGTTATTTTTTATACTTTTAAGAGCCATTCTGAATCCGTCTAGTGCGACGAAATTCGTCATTCCCGGAACTACGTCCATAAACACTCCCGTGAAGTTCTTTCTCGTTTCATCCAAGGAAACGGCAAAGGTGGTCTTTCTCACGGCATCTTTAAAAATCTCTGCATTTATTTCAATGTTTTGCTCATCGTCCATTCTCGGCAAATCGGGAAATCCTGATTCATTTTGTACTTGTATGTTAAAATCCGATCTTCTTGCATTTATATTCATATTGCTTTGTTCCACAGTGATATCTATTATGTCATCTTGCAATCTTCTGGTTATTTCTCCGAAGAGTCTTGCGTTAACTACGCATTTACCCGGTTGATTTACTATAGTTGAAAGCTTGCTTTTTATGCTTACAGTTTCATCAGATGCGATTAAAGTTAGAGTATTATCCTCAGCTATTAAGAGTATTCCTTCCAATATCTGCATGGTAGTTCTATTAGAAATAGCCTTTTGAACAATATTGATGTGTTTTACAAGTTCTTTTCTGTTGACTTTGATTTTCATTTTTTCCTCCAATCACATAAATAGTTATATAGTTAATAATAGTAATAGTGGCTGTTAATTTGTAGATAAGTGCTTTAAAGCAAATAATTAACAATATTTAATTACCTTTATAAAATGTTGATAACTTTGGATATTTATTGGGATTATAAACATCATCCCTTTATTTCTTTTTTGAGATTATTTATTTTTATTTTTAAGGAAGTGTGTTTTTCCATGTCCTTGGTGATTTTGTTGTAGGCGTGTATAACCGTTGAATGATCTCTTCCTCCAAATTCCTCTCCTATTTTAGGAAGGGACAGATCTGTTAGATCTCTTGTTATGAACATGGCTATTTGTCTTGGATATGCTATGTTTCTCGTTCTTTTTTTTGAGTTCATATCCGCCACTGATATGTTGAAATGCTTGCACACCACTTCTTTAATGGTGTCTGTGTTTATTTCCTTTTCTTTTTTGCTGTTGTATATATCCTTTAAAATTATCTCTGCAGTTTCTTCGTTGATGAAATTGGAGGTTAGTTTTGAATATGCCATTATTCTCGACAGAGCACCTTCAAGTTCTCTTATATTGCTCTTTACATTTTTGGCGATGAAATTTATCACATCGTCGGAAACGTCGTAGCCTTCATTATCCGCCTTGGATCTGAGTATTGCGATTCTCGTTTCAAGATCGGGTGGTTGAATATCCACTACAAGACCCCAGGCAAATCTCGAAATCAATCTCTCTTCAAGGGATTTTATCTCTTGAGGAGGTTTGTCTGAAGTGAGTACGATCTGTTTGTTTTGACTGTGAAGTTCGTTGAAAGTATGGAAGAATTCCTCCATGGTCCTGTCCTTATCGGCGATGAATTGAATATCGTCAATGAGCAGGATATCCACTTTTCTGTACTTGTTTCTGAATTTTTCGTTTTGGTTCGTCTGAATGGAATTTATAAGTTCGTTGGTGAATTGTTCACTGGTGACATAGAGTATTTTTTTGCTTTCATCCAAGTTATTTACGAAGTGACCTATGGCTTGCATCAAGTGAGTTTTGCCAAGGCCCACACCTCCGTAGATGAATAGGGGATTTGAATGAGCTTCCGATGGATCTTCGTAATTTTCAGCTACGGCAAGAGATGCCGCATGGGCGAATTCGTTGCTCTTGCCCACTACGAAATTTTCGAAAATATACTTGGGATTAAGTCTTGTGGCAGGTCTGTATTCTTTGATATTTTTCTTGGAGATGGGCATATCTTCGTCTTCGTTTAAAATGGTAACATCATAATCCTCTCCCATGACCTCTTTTATACATCTCTTTACTATTCTCAGCTGTGAGGGATTATTGGTAAGCCTTGCCTTGATAAAATCTATGGGAACAGTGACGTAGAAGATTTTTTTATCTTCATTTATCTCCTTGAGTTTCATATCCTTAAACCAAGTATCAAAGGAAACAGAGGTTATGGATTGAGCTTGGAGTTTATTCATTATATCGTCCCATAAATTATTTAATTTTATGTCCATGTATACCTCCTAATAATTAACAAATAGGGAATATTATTATATTTATGTGCATAAAAAAATCAACAACGTTACTATGTATGTTAATAAAAATTTATAAACACCTGAATATGTTGATAAGTAAGGGGTAAAAGTGGCTATTTTATAACAAAATGTCAAAAAAATAAGAGTTACAAACATTTTATAAACAAAATGTGAATAACTCCCATTATCAACAGTTGATTTTTATATTCACATCTCAAATTTTTATCTACATATATTTTAACAAATAAAGGCAAACTTATCAACAATTCGGGGGCTTTCAAGACTTCTATTTTCAGCTAATTCTCAATATTTTTACAAATTGTCCACGATGTATTTTAAAGCATCTGTAAGTGAGTAATTTCTTGACTTTTAATTAGTATTTTCATATAATCTGTAAAGTATCCTTTAAGAAAGTGGGTGAAGAATTTGAAAAGAACATACCAACCTAAAAACAAACAAAGAAAAAGAGAACACGGTTTCAGATCAAGAATGAAAACCAGATCAGGTAGAAACGTAATCAAGGCAAGAAGAAGAAAGGGCAGAAAAATTCTTTCGGCATAAGCTAATGAATACAAAGGATTGTTATCTAAGAAAAAATATTGATTTTCAGAGGGTATACAAGAAACGAAATATAAACGGAAATAAGCACATTACCATATTTTTTAGAAGAAACGGATTGGAAAGCAAGAGGGTGGGATTCACCATCACTAAAAAATTAGGCAATGCGGTTACAAGGAATAAACTCAAGAGAAGATTGAGGGAGATATACAGGGCGAATTTCGATTTGCTCAAGGATGGATACGACTATATCTTTGTCATGAAAAAATCTTCTGTGGATTTATCCTATGCTGAACTGGAAAAGTCCTTTAAACATATTTGCAAAAAAATAAGGTGATTTATTTGAAAAGTGTAATGAAATTGATAATAAGATTTTATCAAAGGGTTATTTCCAAGTATATATTGGTGGGATCTCATTGCAGATTTTATCCCACATGTTCTGAATATTCTTACCAAGCCTATGATAAGTACGGATTTTTTAAAGGCACTTACTTAACTGTAAGGAGAATTTTAAAATGTCATCCTTTTCATAAGGGCGGGTATGATCCTCTGGTATAAGGAGGCATAATGAGTGCTATAAGCAGAGTGCTTGGAATGTTTTTAAAATTTGTATATGATACGATTGCTGCAGTATTTCCAAGCGAACCTGAAAACATATCTTTTTTTGCTATTTCAATAATCATAGCGACGATTATAATTAAACTCGCAGTCCTTCCCGTCAATATATCCATGATGAGAAATCAAAGGAAGATGGCGGAGTTGCAACCTGAACTTGAAAAATTGCAAAAAAAATATAAAAATGATCCTCAAACTCTTGCCATGAAACAGCAAAAACTTTACAAGGATGCCAACTATAATGTTTTTGCAGGCTGTCTGCCGATGATAGTGCAAATGGTTGTACTTATCGCATTTTATAGAGTTTTTATGGAACCGGCAAAGTACGCTTTTACAGACGCAACCTTTTTCAACAGCATAAATAAAAATTTCTTTTACATCAGCAGTCTGGAAAGTGTGGATAAAACTATGATACTTGCAGGAATAGCAGGTATAACAACATTTTTGACTTCATTTGTGACTATGAAAAACCCCGCATCTCAAGCGACGCAGACACAACAGACAAAATCTATGCAAAGCACCATGATGATAGTCATGCCGCTCTTGATCTTTTGGATGGGTAGAAATTTTCAAGCAGGCCTTCTTTTGTACTGGGTTGTGGGAAATTTATTCTCAGTGGTACAACAATTAATAACCAACAAGATGGTCTCAAGTAAGGTAGCGGAGGAAGTTAAATGAATTATGTAATTAAGAGAGCAAAAACTGTAGAAGAAGCTGTAGGAGAGGCTCTAAAGGAATTAAAACTGAATAGGGATCAAGTAAAAATTGAAATACTTGAAGAACCTTCAAAGGGATTTTTAGGACTGATAGGTTCTAAGGAAGCCACGGTGAAAGTATCCAAATTACAAACCAATTCCGACATATTGAGGGAAATATTCAGCAATTCTTACTCAGAGAAGAGCCAAAATGACCCCATGGGGACTAAAATCGAAAATAATGAAATAAGAATAAAGGATTATCACAGAGATGACAAGATAATCGAAGAAGAAATTAAGAAAAATGAAGTGGAATACTTCGACGATGAAGACATAGTACAAGAGAATGAAAGCTCTGTGCAAATTGATAAAGCAGAAGAGATAGATTCCATAATAAGAGAATTTTTAGACAAAATACTTACATCCTTGGATCTTGACTACGAACTTGTCATCGAGAGAAAAAACAATCAAATAGATGTTGAAATACGTGGAGATGAACAAAAATTAGGCATCGTAATCGGAAAAAGAGGCGCTACACTGGATTCAATTCAGTATATTTTAAGCCTGTTGGTGAACAAAGCCTCCGATGAATATATAAGAGTGGTGCTGGATTCTTCAAATTACAGACAAAAAAGAAGGGAAACTCTAAGGGAATTGGCGGAAAAAATGGCCGCAAAGGTGTTGTCTACCAACAGATCTGTAAGGCTTGAACCTATGAATTCCCTTGACAGAAAGATAATACACGAAGCACTTCAAAGTTACGAAGGAGTAATAACTCACTCCGAAGGCAGAGATCCCTTTAGAAAAGTGGTAATTCAAAAGGAAAGAAAATATTAAATTAGCAGAAAAACTATGGACATTGAGTTCATAGTTTTTTTTATATTCCTACAAAAAAATTAGCGGTTTTAATTGACAAGGACAATTGATTTAATGTATTATATAGGTAACTAAATAAAATTTGATATGAATTATGTGTGCTGTTTCATTTTGTGTGAGTTATTACAATAATTCAAGGAGCTTGTGGGACCCAGCAAAACATTGTTTGATGTTTTGTTGGGTATTTTTGTATAGAAAAAGAGAGGAGGAGATAAATTGAATTTAGAAAAATACGTTGAAAGACAAAGGGATGAAATGGTAAGCACCCTTCAAGATGTAATAAGGATAAAAAGCGTAAGGGGAGAAGCAAAAGAGGATGCTCCCTACGGACAGGAAGTCTTGGATTGTCTGAACCACGTTTTAAAAGTGGCACGGGACATGGGATTTAAGACGGTAAATGTGGATAATTACATGGGATATGCCGAATATGGACAAGGAGAGGACATGGTGGCGGTGCTGGGCCATTTGGATGTGGTGCCCGAGGGAACGGGCTGGAGCGTGGATCCCTATGGAGGAGTTATTAAAGAGGGCAACATCTACGGTAGAGGTGCGATTGATGACAAGGGACCTGTGGTTGCGAGTTTGTATGCACTGAAGGCTCTCAAGGAATCCGGACTTGCCATGGGCAAGAGGATAAGAATACTCTTCGGCACCAACGAAGAAACGGGCAGTGAAGATATGAAGTACTACTTGAAAAAGGGCGGAGAAGTGCCGGTGAGCGGCTTTACACCCGATGGAGAGTATCCCGTCATAAACGGAGAAAAGGGCATAATCAACGCCACTTTCAAAAAAAATCTCACGCCTTCAGGCAAGATAGGCCTTATAAAAATGGAAGGCGGAACAGCTTTAAATGTGGCTCCTGCCAATGCCTATGCTGAATTTATCTGCGATGAAAAGACAAAGGGCGATTTGAAAAACCTGCTTGTAGATGAAGAGGATATAGAAATTGAAATCACCGAGGGAGGATTTACAGTCAAAGCCAAGGGAAAAGAGGCTCACGGTTCCACACCGGAAAAGGGCAAGAATGCCATAGGAAGATTGTTGATTTTCTTAAATAAATTACCCCTTGAGGGAGATTTGAAGTCCGCAGTGAAATTTCTAGCTGAAAAAATCGGCATGGAAACCACGGGCAAATCCTTGGGAATTGATCTATATGATGAAATTTCAAAGGGCCTGACATTGAACATGGGACTTATGAGCGCTGATGAAAATTCCTTGGAAGTGAAGATAAATTACAGATATCCCGTCACGAAATCCTACGAGGATTGCGCACCGAAAATGGATGAGCAATTCATTAGCGAGGGTTTTGAAAAAACAGCTGAAACTCACAAAAAATCACTTTACATAGATGAAGACACCGAGTTTTTGCAAACTCTTTTGAGGGTGTATGAGGAAAAGACTGGGAATGAGGCAAAGCCGGTATCCATAGGCGGAGGAACCTATGCGAAGGCTATTCCCAACATAGTGGCATATGGTCCTATATTTCCGGGAGATGAAGTAAGAGAGCATCTTCCCGATGAATTTATAGAGATAGACAAGTTGATGGCCAATGCGCAAATTTATGCAGAGGCAATGTATAGACTTGCAAAATAATCAAGGAGGTAGAAGAAAGTGAAGATAACAAAAATACGATTGGGAAAGATATCCGTCCCTCTTCGTGTGCCCTTCAAGACGGCAGTGAGATCCGTGGACAGCGTGGAAGATGTAATAGTTGAAATTCACACTGACACAGGTCATATAGGATATGGCGAAGCGCCTCCGACGGGCCTTGTCACGGGAGATACCACAGGCGCCATAATAGGAGCATTTACAGATCACATCAGCAAGATTTTAATAGGTAGAGATATTGACGATTTAGAAAATCTGATGAACGATTTAGATGCGAGCATGATCAAGAACACCAGCGCAAAGGCGGCTGCGGACATGGCGATCTATGACCTATACGGACAATTATACAACATTCCCGTGTATAAATTGCTTGGAGGCAGCAGAAAGAAGATAGTAACGGACATAACCATAAGCGTAAATTCTCCAGAAGAAATGGCGAGAGATGCCATAAACGCAGTGGAAAGAGGATATGATACGCTGAAGGTAAAGGTAGGAATCGATCACCGTCTGGACGTGGCAAGACTTGAGGCTGTCAGAAAGGCTGCAGGCAAGGATGTACAGATAAGAATAGATGCAAACCAAGCTTGGCAACCCAAGGAAGCTATTAAAATTCTCGACCAAATGCAAGAAAAGGGATTGGATTTGGAACTTTGCGAACAACCGGTCATAGCCCACGATTTGGAAGGACTTAAACTAGTTACGCAACATTCACCTGTGCCTGTAATGGCAGATGAGAGCATCTACTCTCCTCGTGATGCAATGAAGATCATCCAAATGAGAGCGGCTGACATCATCAACATCAAATTGATGAAGTGCGGTGGAATCCACAACGGATTGAAGATTGCCTATGCCTGCGAAATGATGGATGTGGAATGTATGATAGGTTGTATGCTTGAAGCTAAGATAAGCGTCAATGCGGCAGTTCATCTAGCTTGTGCAAAACAAGTCATAACTAGAGTTGACTTGGACGGACCTGTGCTATGCACCGAAGATCCCATCATCGGAGGAGCTGTCTTTGACGAAAAGGACATCACAGTATCTGACGAACCCGGTCTTGGCATCAAGGGAATAGAAAAAATACAGTACTTAGATATTTAAAAAATGAAAATAAGAAAGGAGAGAAATTATGGTTATCACTAATGGATTTACATACATAGCATTTTTGATGTTTATAGCTGGAGGTCTTTTGGCCTTGGAAAAATACACAAAGTGGAAAATCTTCGACTTAGTGCCTCCACTGGTATTCATATACTTGATCAACATGATCTTCTGTACCATGGGATTGTACGCTTCAGAAGAAGTTTCCGCAGCTTATAAAGTTTTAAAGAACAATTTGCTCTACGCAATGATATTTGTAATGCTGCTGCGTTGTGACTTCAGAAGCCTTGCTAAACTGGGCGGAAGAATGGCTGCAATATTTTTAGGTTGTACAGCTACTCTTTTCATAGGAACTTTGGTGGGCTATCCCATATTTAAAGGAATGTTGGGAGAAAACACATGGGGAGCAGTAGCAGCTCTTTACGCATCATGGGTTGGAGGATCTGCAAACATGGCTGCAATGCAAGCTGCATTGCCCGTAGATCCAGGTGCCTTCGGAAGTGCCCTTGCGCTGGATACAGTGTGCTATTCACTTTGGATTGCTCTGTTGCTCTTCATGGTACGCTATGAAAAGAAATGGAACGACATGGTAAAGGCTGACACTTCCAAACTTCAAGCCGTGGCAGATGCCGCAGCAGCAGAAGTAGCAGGAGTAAAGAAACAGGCAACATCTGCCGACTGGATTTTCCTAATAGGTATTTCATTGATGGTATCGGCAATTTCACAATGGATAGGTGGATATTTAAACGGAGTTCTTTCAGAAGCAGGACTTGCAATGTTTGACAAAGGAACTATAACTACGGTATTTGTAACTATTTTAGGTCTTATCTGTGCACTAAGTCCACTGGGCAAAGTTCCGGCAGTGGAAGAGCTTTCAAACGTATATCTATATGCAGTAGTTTCCATGTTAGCTTCCATGGCATCAGTTACAGACCTTATCAACGCACCCATGTGGGTAGTATATGGTATATTCATACTGGCAATCCACGTAGTGGGCATGTACATACTCTCAAAGATGTTCCACTGGGATCTATGTATGATTTCCACAGCATCACTGGCAAATATAGGCGGTGCTGCATCGGCGCCCATAGTTGCATCAGCTTATGACCCCTCCTATGCAGGTATAGGGGTTTTGATGGGAGTGCTTGGAGCTGCAATTGGTAACTTCTCAGGACTTTTAATGGGATACATACTGAAGATGATCGCATAGCTTGTAAAAAAAATAACCTGCGCCCAAGGTGCAGGTTATTTTTGTGTTTTATTGAAAAAAACAGATTATTTGTATTTTTGATATTTTATTTTTTTAAAATCAATGAAATTATACTATAATTAAATATGTGCAAAGGAAAAAAGGCTGTAAGCTCACCGTCCTTTGGAATTTTGCACAGACTACTACGATAAAAGGAGGCGAAAAATGAAAAACTATGACGGCTTGAAATCAAAGGTGGCGGACTTTATCAAGAAAACTGAGGGCAAGGTGTGTATTTCCTTCTACGATTTAAAGGAGAAAGAAGGCTTTGACATAGGCGGAAAAGAAAAAATGAGATCTGCCTCCACCATTAAATTGTTGATAATGGCGGAGTTGATGAGGAGAGTAAAGAGCAAGGAACTGTCCTTAAATGACAAGATTGCAGTAACACAAGCACATCTCACAGGTGGTGACGGAGTATTAAAGGAGTTGGCCTACGACCACGAATTTTCCCTGAAGGAGTTGGCCACGCTGATGATAATATTAAGCGACAACGAGGCGACCAACATCCTCATAGACCTCTTGGGCATGGAGCAAATCAACAAGTTGGCTAAGACCTTGAAATTAAAGGAAGCATCTCTTCAAAGGAAGATGATGGACTCTCATGCTGTTTCAGAGGGATATGAAAACTATATATGCTCAGAGGATTTATGTACCCTTTTAAAAAAGATTTACGAGGGCAAACTCATGGGCAAAAAATACGATGAGTTGATGTTGGATATACTGAAAAGGCAGATACAGGGCGAAAGACTTCAAAGATACATCAAGGAAGAACTCACCATTGCTCACAAGTCTGGCGATTTGGACAATTTGGAACACGAATGTGCAGTTGTATTTTTGGAAAATACAGACTATATAATAGTCGTCATGACGGATGATATGAATTCAAATTTGGAAGGAAAAGAAACCATAGGCAAGATTTCGAAAATAATTTATGACGAACTCACAGGCGCAAGACCCGATGCGGGAAAAACCATCTATATAACGGGAGAATCAAAGACCAATATGAACAATGCAATAACCAAGATGTACGGTTCATTTTTCTTGGCCTTCGAAGTGGAAATAGACAGCGGAATAATAGTGGGAGCGGACAGCAATGTGACTTTAGATGTGACTAAGTCCTTTATTTCAAGGTTATTTCTGGGAAGAAATATCAAGGATGACGAATTTATCACGCAGGAGATCACCACAAGATACTTCGGTTCTTCCGCAAAGGCGATAATTGCCGCCTATCATGATGCACTTAAACACTATGAAAATTTATAAAGTAATAAAAATACCTCTATAAAAGTGAAGAATTTTATAGAGGTATAATTTTTAATCAACCTCAGATAAGGGATTATTAAATGATACAATGTTAAATTATAGTAAAATTTAATTTTTGCAATGATTATATTTATCAAAGACTTAATGTAAATTTAAGTCTTTTTTAATGTAAAAAATTATTTAAGTCTTTTAAAATCAATCCTTTAAAGATATTATATTTAGAGGGGGTAATGTTATGAAAAGAGATGACTATTCAGAAAACAACGAATTTCAAAAGTTTTTAAATTCTGAAGATTTAGATAAATTAAAAAATGTTTTTTCGAAGGTGGCGAAACTGTCCATAGAAGGGATAAACAATCTCGTCGAAAGCCAAAACAAAAATAAAGAAACTGACATCATTCCTGTTAAAAATAAAAGATTGGTGGATCAAAATCCCGGAGAGGAAAAGTCCTCGAAGGTGAGTATTTTTATTTTAAAGGTCTTGAGGGGAGTCCACGTCGTGATAGCGGCTATTCTCCTGCTGGGCTTTTTGTTGACTGAAAAGGATATGGGCTATATAAAGGCCATTTTCGGATACTTTGTGCCTGTGGTTTTGCTTACTTCCTGGCGCATAAAAAAGAATAAAGAGGACATAAATATGATGAGGAGGTACAGAAAATACTTGACCGCCTTTAAAGATTCCACAGTTGCCACTGTAAAGGATATGGCCCTCATGGCGAGTACCACGGAAAGCACCGTGGTGGAAGATATAAGGAAATTCATAGACAGAGAATACCTCAAGGAAGCACGACTGATTGAAAAGGACAGCATAGTGGTTTTGGATGATGTTACCTTTGCAGAATACAAGAAGTACTATGCGGAAAATGATTTTAAAAATACCTTGGATGATTCCACAGAAGAGGCGGAGTACACCGCCAAGCTCATCCACTTCAAAAAGACTTTGCCGGAGCCTGCCAAGTCCTATGCGGAGGATTTGCTGCAGATCTTTGAGAAGTTCTACACCAACATAAAAAACACGGAACAGACGGACAGCAAGACGAAAAATTACGAGAAGTTCAAAAATTACTACCTGCCCGAAACCATTAAACTATTCTCCGAATATGAAAAGATATGCAACAGCGACGTTCAGCTGGAAGATGAGAGAATTTTAAAGGTGGAGATAGAAGAGGCTTTGAGCGAGATTTTAGCATCCTTTAGAAACTTGTTGGAAAGAACCTTTGAAACTAATTACATGGATATAAAGAGCGATATTTCGGTGTTGAAATCCATGCTGAAGAACGAAGGTTACATGGAAGAGGATTTTAAATAGGAGGAAAAATGGACAAAGAAATCAAATTGACTTTAGAAGAAGGCGAAGATGAAAATCTTCAAACTATTGCCGAAATTGAAAAGAAAGCCGAAGTTAAAGAAGCGAAACCTGTGGAGTTGCAACTGAGCGATGAAGAGCAAAGACAAGTAGAGGAATTTTCAAAGAAAATCGACATCAACAACACCAACATGGTAATTCAATACGGAGCGGGAGCTCAAAAGAAGATTGCCAATTTCTCCGAACAAACCCTAGAAAAAGTCAGGACGAAGGATTTGGAAGAAGTGGGAGATCTGCTTGCAAACATGGTTACTGAACTTAAAAATTTCAGCATTGCCGAAGAGGACAAGGGCATAGTGGGATTTTTCAAAAAGGCCATGAACAACACCAACAGCATAAAGGCAAAGTACACCAAGGTAGAGGGCAATGTGGAAGAGGTCAAGAAAAACCTTGAAAAGCATCAAATCAAACTGTTAAAGGACTTGTCCACCTTGGATTACATGTACGATTTAAACAAAGATTACTACAAGGAATTGGTCATGTATGTGGAAGCCGGCAAGAGAAAACTGGCTGTGGCGAGAAATGAAGAATTGCCCGCTCTGGAAGAGAGAGCAAGGGCATCAAATCTGCCCGTGGACGCTCAAAGGGTGAACGACTACCAAAACATGATAAACAGATTTGAGAAGAAACTGCACGATTTGGAGTTGACTAAGACGATTTCTCTGCAAATGGCACCGCAAATCAGAATGGTACAGGCATCAAATACCGTCATGGTAGAAAAAATTCAGTCCACCATAGTGAACACCATTCCCCTTTGGAAATCTCAAATGGTGTTGAATTTAAGTGCGGCACATTCCATTGAGGCTGCCAAAACTCAAAGGGAAGTTTCCGATTTCACCAACGATCTGTTGAGAAAAAACGCTGAAATGGTTAAGCAAAGCACCGTTGAAACAGCTAAGGAATCCGAAAGAGGAATAGTGGATTTGGAAACTATCAAGTACACCAATCAAACTCTCATAGACGCCTTGAACGAAGTTAGAAATATCCAGATTGAAGGCTCGAAGAAGAGAGAAGAGGCGAGCAAAGAACTCACCAAGATAGAAGAAGACTTAAAACAATCACTTCTCAATAAGTAGTCAAAAGAAATCATCATAAGTACGCACTCGGGAGCAATCCCGAGTTTTTTATTTTAGGCAATAGTTCTGAACTCCTTTAGGATAGGAGAGGTTGCGCTTTTAATTAAGTGCAAGGATGTGGACACATAGAATTTACACCGCCTTTACATACACTTCTCTCCTTTCAGTTATAATTTGTATGTAAATATAAAAATTTTGATGGAGAATTATATGAAATTTAACAAGTATTTTAAATCGCCGGTCAGTCTTGCCATATTCATCTTTGTCTTTATAACTGCACTTATCTTCAGCACCGGATCCCTTTTGTCGGTTAATTTAATATCCTCGGTGGATGCGCTCATGGAAGATGCCAAGACACCGCACCTTTTGCAAATGCACAAGGGAATTATAGATGTGCAAAGGCTTGAAGATTTTGCCGCAAAGAACAGTGCTGTCACGGATTTTCAAGTGATGGAATACGTCAATTTTCAAAACTCCGACATAGTGGTAGAGGGCAAGTCAATAGATACGGGCATACAGCAAAACGGAGTTGTAAAGCAGGGGAAATTCGACTTTCTACTGGACAGAAACAACGAAGTTATCGAAGCCGAGCCCGGGGAGATCTATGTGCCGATAAACTACATGGTAGAGGGCAAATTGAACCTTGGAGATACCGTGAGCATTGCGGGAGAAGATTTTACAGTTAGAGATTTTGTCAGGGATTCCCAGATGAATTCGGCGCTGGCATCCTCCAAGAGATTTTTGATCTCCCATGAAGATTTTGAAAAAATAAGGGACAGGGGCGAGATGGAATATCTCATTGAGTTCAGAGTGGCTAATGAGAAGGATATTTCGGAAGTTCAAAGGGAATATGCTGCGCTGAATTTGCCCTCGGAGGGTCCCACCATAACCTATGCACTTTTTAAATTGGTAAATGGGTTTTCCGATGGACTGGTCATAGGCATGGGATTGATCCTGGGATTGCTGTCACTGGGCTTGTGTTTTTTGACTGTCAAGCTGACCACTTTGAGGAAATTGGAAGAAGATTTCAGAGATATAGGCATACTAAAGGCCATAGGCATCAGACAGAGGAGCATAATTTTAAAATACTTGAAGGAAAATTTATCCGTGGTGATTTTAGCCGGCACAGCGGGAGCCGTCACTTCCCTATTGATCAAAAAATCGGCATTGGAGAGCATATCCATCTACATGGGCATAAACTCCGGTTTCGTGGCTGAAGTGACAATAGTGCTTTTGTCGGCGCTCTTGATAGTGGCATCGGTGAGCCTTTACAATTACAGAGTGCTTAGGAGAATAAGAAATATATCGCCGGTGGAGGCCATAAACAACCACAGTATAAAGTTTAAAAAGCCACAGAAATATCCACGATTGAGTGGAAATAAAATTTTGAGCGCTCCCGATTTCCTGGGAATTAAATCTCTGCAGAACAACGGTGATCTGTTCTTAAATTTTGTGTTGTTGCTCACCTTGGCGACCTTGGCAATGAATTTTCCGCAGAATTTGTACGACACGGTTTCTTCACCGAAATTTGCCACATACATGGGAATTGTGGAGGCGGATGTAGTTGTTGATTTAAAGAGAGAGGGAGATCTCCAGGAAGAAATGGCGAACTATCTTGCAAATTCCAAATCCGTGGACAAATTTGAAATATTTAAGACAAAAAAATATGTGTTAAGGCACGAAGATGTGGATGTAAATGTGGATGTGGTCGTAGGAGATCACAGCGAGATGTCGGTGAATTACCTGAGGGGACAGGCTCCGACAAAGGCTGATGAAATAGCTATATCCTCAATATTGGCAGAGGATCTGGGCATTAATCCGGCAGATGCAATTCATATTTTAAAGGGAGATTCCTATGAAGAACTCACTTGCTCGGGGATATATTCCGATGTCACCAACGGAGGTAAGACCGCCAAGGTCAGTTTTGACGACTCAAAGAGCAGTCTTTCCGAAGAAGTGTGGATAAAAGTGCATGAAGGCGAGGACGTCCATGGATTTGCAGAGGATTTAAGTGCGGCATTTCCCACGCAGGACATAAAAAAATCCTCGGAGGTCTTAGATGACATACTGGGCAGCACCGCCAAGAGAATAAAAACTCTATCCTTTACATCACTGACGGTTTCGCTGTTCATAGTCTTTGTAATTTCGCTGTTGTTTTTCAGATTGTTGGTGATGAAGGAAAAAAGGGACATCAGCATACTCAAGGCCTTGGGATTTAGATTTAGAGATGTAAAGCGCAAATACTACTTTCAGGGAATGGTGGTCTTTGCCCTTGCCACCATCATGGGATCGGCATTGACGGTCTTTGTGGGACCCATGGCGGCAAATTTGGTATTTGCACACTTTGGAGCGACTAATTTCAAATTTGAAAATAATTTATTTTTAAGTGGATTGGTATTTCCCTTGCTGATTTTGTCGGTGATTTTAATATCGGTATCCCTAATCACAAGACAGTCCGAAAGAATGGAAATTGTTGAAAATATAAAGGAGCGACTATGATCAAAGCTGTAAATTTGGAGAAGAAGTACAAGGGTACTCCCGTGTTGAAGAAGGTTTCACTAAATGTGGATGAAGGTGATTTCATATCCATAATGGGCGCATCGGGATCGGGCAAATCCACATTGCTCTACGCTTTGAGTGCAATGGACAGAGCTGATGAGGGAAAGGTGGTATTTGAAGGGGTGGATCTGTACTCCATGGAAGATGATCAGTTGCAGGATTTCAGAAGATCGAAGATAGGATTTGTATTTCAAAATTCCACTTTTTTGAAGGATTTAAACATATTGGACAACGTACTGCTGCCCTCTATGGCTTCGAGAGAGGATGCCCTGGACAGGGCGGAAGGCATAATGAAATCCTTGGGTATTTGGGATTTGAGGGACAGAGATACCAAGGAGGTATCCGGCGGACAACTGCAAAGGGCGAATATAGCAAGGGCGCTCATCAATTCACCTAAGATGATATTTGCCGACGAACCCACAGGTGCTCTCAATTCACAATCGGCCAAGGACATAATGGATATATTTATAAGATTGAACGATGAAGGTAAAACCATAATTTTGGTCACTCACGATGCAAAGGTGGCGGCAAGTACCAAGAAAGTGCTATTCATAAAGGATGGCGAGATAATAAACAACCTCCTCCTCGGTCAGTACAGCCAAGCCATGGAAAAGGAAAGGCAGAGTGCTGTCAATGAAAAAATCTTGGAATTTAATATTTAGATTTTAATTTATGTGAATTTGCTTTACAATGATGTAAAAGGGAGGAAAGGAATGAAGTACGAGTTTATTGATGTAGCGCCTAAGGGAGGATTAAGAGCTAAAAAGACAGAAGCCTTTGAGGAATGTAAAAAAATCATTGAAGAAAAAGCAGCTATGGGTTGGGAACTTGTGCAAGTAATTGCAGTTGGAAATGAAAAAAGTGGAGTGGGAATGCTCGTTCATTACACCATTATTTTTAAAGTGAATGATTGATAAAGGGGCCATATAACTTTGTTATGTGGTCTTTTTTTGCATACTGGAGAGGGTTTATTTTTAAAGTACTTTAAAAACGAAGAGATTTAGTATAATATATTACAAGCAAAGAAGGTGTATTAAAATGTTTGATAATGACACTATTAGCGCTATTTCCACAGCAACGGGAGAAGCGGGGATAGGGATTGTGAGGATGAGCGGAGAAAAATCCGTGGAAATCGCCGATTCCATATTCAGATCCGTTTTAAAAAAGACCCTTGCCCATAGCGAAAACAGAAAATTGATGTACGGTCATATTTATGACGGAGATAAACTTATAGATGAAGTATTGATAGTGAAGATGGTAAAACCGCACACCTACACGAGGGAGGATGTCGTGGAGATATACTGTCACGGAGGGATAATTTCCGTGCGCAAGATATTGAACCTGACTTTGGAAAGGGGTGCAAGGCTTGCCGAGAGAGGTGAATTCACCAAGAGGGCCTTTCTCAATGGAAGGTTGGATTTGACGCAGGCAGAAGCTGTAATCGACATAATAAAATCAAAGTCCGACCAGGCCTATGACATGAGCATAAGGCAGCTGGAAGGCGGATTGACCGGTATTTTGCAGAAGATCAAGGACAGATTGGTGTCCATGAACGCTCTCATCGTCGCCAACATAGATTTTCCCGAAGATGAAATAGAAGAAGCGACCTATGACAGATTGAAAAAAGATGCCGACTACGCCCTAGAGCAAGTGGATAAATTAATAGATAATTCCCACAAGGGTCTGTTGATAAGGGACGGAATAGACACCACCATTTTGGGCAAACCCAATGTGGGCAAGTCTTCCCTGCTAAACGGGATGCTTCGCTTTGAAAAGGCGATAGTGACCGATGTTGCAGGCACCACAAGAGATATAATAAGCGATTATATAAATTTGGACGGAATTCTTTTGAAGTTGACCGATACGGCAGGCATAAGAGATACTGAAGATATTGTAGAAAAAATCGGCGTGGACAGAGCCAAGTTGCAAATTGAAAACAGTGATTTGATCATAGCCATATTTGACGGATCAAGGCCCTTTGATGAGGACGACCGAGAAATAATACGATTGATCGAAGATAAAAAGGCTGTGGTGTTGTTGAACAAATCGGATTTACCCACAGCAGTCACGGAGAAGGACATCGAGGATTTAATAGGCAAAAGGGATTATATAAGGATATCGGTGACAAATACCGATGAAATTTCAAAGATAGAAGATTTGATAAAGGAACTTTTCTTCCAAGGTGAAATTTCACAGAACAACGACATATATGTGAACAATGTAAGACATTTGGAAGCTTTGAAAAAAACACGCAGAGCGATATTAGATGTGATTGACGACATAAACAACGAGATGTTTTTGGACTTGATGGAAGTAAACTTAAATATCGCCCTCTCCTCCTTGGGAGAAATCACGGGCGAAACGACTACTGAAGACATATTGGACAAAGTATTCAGCGAATTTTGTATTGGAAAGTAGGAAATAATTTGAACGTAAAGAATTATGTAAAGGGAAATTATGATGTAGTGGTGGTGGGAGCAGGCCATGCCGGATCGGAGGCTGCCCTTGCCAGTGCACGCATGGGAATGAAGACGGCCCTACTGTGCATAAATTTAGATTCCATAGCGGCCATGAGCTGTAATCCCAACATCGGAGGTACGGGAAAGGGACACTTGGTAAGAGAAATCGACGCTTTGGGCGGAGAGATGGCGAAGGTCATAGACAAGAGTTTCATTCAGTCGAGGATGCTCAACACTTCAAAGGGTCCCGCAGTACATTCCCTAAGGGTGCAAGCCGACAAGAGAATGTACCACGATATAATGAAAAGAGTTTTAGAAAATCAGGAAAATCTTCACTTATATGAAACGGAAGTGGAAGATCTCATAGTTGAAGATGGCAAAATCAAGGGCGTAGTCACCAAGACGGGAGCCATATACAACACCAAGACGGCAATTCTGTCCACAGGTACCTATTTAAAGGGAAGAATTTTCATAGGAGAGTTGAATTATGCTTCTGGACCTCAAGGCTTCAGACCTGCGGGCAAACTTTCCGATGCCCTTGAAAGACTGGGCATAAAACTCATGAGATTGAAGACGGGAACGCCGGCAAGGGTGTTGAGATCATCTCTTAACTATGAAAAAATGGAAGTGCAAAGGGGTGACGATCGAGTAGTTCCCTTCTCCTTTTTGAACATAGACAAGGATTTAAACAAGGAGCAAGAGGATTGCTATCTGACCTACACCACGGAAAAATGCCACGACATCATAAGGCAAAATTTAAACAGATCGGCTCTGTACTTGGGAGATATAGAGGGAGTGGGACCTAGATACTGCCCTTCCATAGAGGACAAAGTCGTGAGATTTAGTGATAAAGATTCTCATCAAGTCTTCATAGAGCCTGAGGGCCTGACCACAGATGAAATGTATGTGCAAGGGATCAGCTCTTCCCTGCCCGAAGAAGTGCAAAATGAATTTTATAAGGAAATAATAGGACTTGAAGGCGTAAAGATCTTAAGGCCCGCCTATGCCATAGAATATGATGCCATCGACGCCACGGAACTGAAGAGAACGCTGGAACACATGGACATCCAAGGACTTTACTTCGCAGGACAGATCAACGGTTCATCGGGATATGAAGAAGCTGCCGCTCAAGGGATAATGGCAGGTATCAATGCCGCTTTGAAAATAAAGGGCGAAGAAGAAATAGTCCTGAAGAGATCCGAAGGCTACATCGGAGTGTTGATAGACGACTTGGTAACCAAGGGCACTAAGGAACCTTACAGAATGATGACGGCAAGAGCCGAATACCGTTTGACCTTAAGACAGGACAACGCAGATATGAGACTTACGGAGACTGGCAGAAAAGTCGGATTGGTGACAGATGACAGATACGAAGGCTACTTATACAGAAAAAATGCCATAGAATCGGAACTGCAAAGGTTGGCGGCCATAAAGGTCAATCCCACGGAGGAAACCAACAGAAAACTTCAGGAACTGGGCAGCACACCCATTAAAAGCACTCAAAGCATAAAGGAACTCATCAGAAGACCGGAATTGAACTATGATTTGACCGCAGTATTCGATCCGCAAAGATCTCCCCTAAGGCCGGACATAAGAGATTCCGTGGAGATAGAAATAAAGTACGAAGGCTATATCAAAAAACAACAAGTGCAAATAAACCAATTCAAAAAACTGGAGAGCAAGAAGTTGGATATAGATATGGATTATTCAAAAATCGACGGATTGAGATTGGAAGCTCGTGAAAAATTAAACAATATAAAACCCGAGTCCATCGCCCAAGCCTCAAGAATCACAGGCGTATCCCCCGCCGATATAAATGTTCTGTTGATATATCTGGAACAACAAAGGAGAAAAAATGACCTTAGCGCAACTGATAAGTGATTTTAAACTCAGTGCTGAATATGCACAGGACTTGGAAAAATACAAGGAAATACTGCTCCAATGGAATGAAGTCATGAACCTCACCGCCATAACCGACGATGAAGAAATAAATGTAAAGCATTTTTTGGATTGTCTTTCCCTCTTCAAGACAAATTATCTTGAGGGAGAAAAATCGGTGATAGATGTGGGAACAGGTGCCGGCTTTCCCGGTGTAGTGCTTAAAATCTACAATAGAGATTTGAGAATCACACTTATGGATTCATTGAACAAGAGAATAAAATTCTTAGATGAAGTGGTGAAGGAATTGGACCTTCAAGGAGTTGAAACACTTCACGCAAGAGCCGAAGAACTTGCAAGGAATAAGGATTACAGAGAATCCTACGACGTAGCTACATCAAGAGCTGTGGCAAATCTGTCCACTCTTTGTGAATACACACTTCCCTTTGTGAAAATCGGAGGGCACCTCATAGCCATGAAGGGTCCCGAATACGAAAGAGAATTAAAGGAAGCCGACAGAGCCATAAAAACCCTCGGTGGAGAATTGGAAGAAGTTCTGAGGATAGAACTGCCGGGAGATATTACGCACTACTTGGTAGTAATTAAAAAAATAAATCCCACGGACAAAAAATATCCCAGAGGCGGAGGCAAACCCAAGAGCAAACCCCTATGATCCCGAAAAGTTTTCGGGATTTTTTTGTTGTATTTTCTCCCACAAACAATTTTTAAAATTCACACATAAAATTTTAAATTAAATAAAATAAAAAATTCGATGAAATTTCTAAAAAGAAAGCAAAATTTCCCATTAAATCAAGAAAAAAGAGGTCAATGCTCCACGTGGAGCATTGACCTCTTATATTTGAATTAAATAAATGCTACGTGTATAATAATATAAAAGAATGCTCCACGTGGAGCATTTAAAAAAGTCTATGTTTTTTGAAGTCTGGAGGAATTATGGGAAAGGTTATAAGTATTTTCAATCAAAAAGGCGGTGTGGGCAAGACTACCACCGTTGTGAATTTGACCGCTGCCCTTGCAAAGAAGAAATACAAGGTGCTGTTGGTGGATATAGATCCGCAGGCCAATGCCTCTTCCGCTATTTTAAAGGAAGATGCACACAGAAATATCTACGATCTTTTGCTAAATGACAGTGAAGATGTGATATACAAGACGGACACGCCTAATTTAGATATTATTCCCTCCTCCTCCGACCTTGCCGGAGCGGAGATGGACATATCTGATTTGCAAAACTGGCAATATCTTTTGAAGAACAATTTGAAATTTGCCCTTGAAAGTTATGACTACATCTTTATAGATTGTCCGCCCTCCCTGGGAGTGCTGTCCATAATTTCGCTGGTGGCGTCGGACAGTATATTGATTCCGGTGCAAAGTGAATACTACGCCCTTGAAGGTGTGGGACAGCTGATGAACACCATAACCTTGGTCAAGGAGAACTTCAATGATGATATAAGAGTGGAAGGCGTGTTGATGGTCATGTATGACAGCAGGACAAAACTGTCTGCAAGCGTCAAGGAGGAAGTGGAGGAATTTTTCGGAGATTTGCTCTACGATACGTTGATTCCTCGAAATATACGATTGGCTGAAGCGCCCGGCTTCGGCAAAAACATCTTTGAATATGACAGATTTTCCAAGGGTGCCAGAGCTTACAGCAAATTGGCAAAGGAATTTTTAAGCAGAAACAAGGTGAGTAAATGAGAAAAATGACTTTAGGAAGAGGTATTAACAATTTTATCAAGGATTCCAATGCTGTGGAGAAACTGCTCAAGGAAGAGGATTCTTCCAAGCTAGAAAGCGTAAAGACGGCTGACATATCGGTAAATGAAGCGCAAGCCAGGAAGCACTTTGATGAGGAATCTCTGCAGGAACTGGCAAATTCAATAAGGGAATTCGGGATAATACAACCCCTCCTATTGAGAAAAAAAGGCGACAAATACATGATAATAGCCGGTGAAAGAAGATTCAGAGCGGCACAGATGGTTGAGCTTGAAGAAGTGCCGGCGGTCATCAAAGATATAGACGATGAGAGCGCCGACAAGATCTCACTCATAGAAAATGTTCAGCGCAGGGACTTAAATCCCATTGAAGAGGCGACGGGTTATAAAAATGTAATAGACTCCTACGGCATCACTCAGGAACAATTGGCTCAGGCTCTGGGCAAAAGCAGGCAGTACATCGGCAACACCATGAGGCTTTTAAAATTGGATCACAGAGTTATAGAACTGATGCAAAAGGGTCTGCTCTCTCCCTCTCACGGAAAACTGCTCCTGAGCATAAAGGACAAGAACAAGCAGTATTCCGAAGCCAAGAGGATAGTGAAACTGGGCAATACAGTGAAAGAGACCACCTACATCATAAACAACAGAAAAAAACCTGAAGTCGATATCTACATTGAAAGGGCGAAAAGAGATCTCTCCGACATCCTCGGCACCAAGGTCATGATAAAAAACACGGGCAAGAAGAAAAACATAGTTATTGAGTACTACAACGACGAAGATCTGTCGAGAATTTATGAAAAAATAGTGGGTAGTGATTTTTGATGCAATATTTAAATGTTTATTTTATGAATGTATATGCAAAGAATAAATTGAGCGGAAAAACCGTGGCAGGAATTTTCAACCGCGAGGAATTTGGCGATGTGGATATGCAAAAACTGTCGGAAAATCTAAATCAATCCACAGTAGCCTTCGTCAACAAATTGGATGTGGACAAATTTGAAGCCAGATTTTATTGTGGAAATAAAGAAGAAAAATTCTGTGGATATGCGACCATAGGCACATTTTACACCCTTGCTGAAAAGAACTATATAATTCCCATTGAAGAGGGAGTTAAAAATGTATCTCTCAAGACGGAAAGAGGCAAGATTGAAGTGGAACTTCACTACAAAGATTTTGAAATCGATCATGTGTCCTTGAAATTTCCCAAGATTGAAGTAAACAGCGAAATTCCTCAAGATGAATTTCTCAAAGTCCTGAACATATCCAGAGAAGATCTCAGATCTGATAATATCTATACCACGGAAAATAGGGACTCACAGCATAAACAAGTGGTCATCCCCTTGAAAAAGGCTGAATTTGTTCAGAATCCTAAATTGATCACGGAGGAAGCGGAAGAATACTTCCAAAAAATGGGATACGACAGCATTGAATTTTTGGCGTTGAGAGGAGAAAATGACGTCTTTAGAAAATGGATCTATCCCACTTCACAATCGGATAAAATCGACAACTCCGAGGACGTTACCGATCTGTCCTTCTACTATCTCTTCAATGAAGGACTGGTAAATGAAGACAAGGAATTCCATCTAAACGGCGATTACGTATTTTCCTTGAAGAAACCTGAGGACGGAATCGTCAGATTGGAAGCAAGAGCAAGCATATATCTGGACGGAGTATTGAATATTTGAGGTGTTAAAAATTAGAAGAAATAGAAAACATAGAAAGAAAAACAGGACAAAGCTGTTTGTCACTTTGTTTTTTATATTGTTGCTGGTTCTGTCCTACAAGATGCTTTCAGGCAGGAACAAAATAATGCACTTGGAACTGAAAAACGTATCCTATGTGGAACTCATAAGGTTCGATGTGAATTACATGACCAGTATCAACGATTCTGCAAAATTGCGAGACATATTG
>JAUNLL010000077.1 GCA_030532275.1 Peptoniphilus sp.
GAGAAAATAATATGAGTAAAACACTGAGAGAACTTTTTGCAAAATACCCTAAAAATAAATCTCCCTTTGAAGCAACTAACAAAGATTTGGAATATTCCAGGTTCCATGATGATATTGAATTTAAATCAGAAGAAGAGAGAACTTATTATTTCAGTTTGGGTGATTGGATTGATGAGGACGAAATAAAGAGATTGACCATTGGAATGGAAAAATTCGGATATGACAATGCAGAATTAATAAATTCGCTAAAGAGTAAGAAGAAAGAACAAGCACAAACCGACTAATTGTTGGAATGTGCTTTTTTTAGTGGGAAAGGAGAATTTGAAAATTTCTATTTGCTGAATTGTGTGATTATATTTTTATAGAGTTCCAAGGGGTTGTTTTTAAATCTCTGCGTTATGAGTTTGGCATATTCTTCATTGGGGGCTTCAATTCTCATGTTTAATATCTCCCTTTTATTTTCCATAATCACAAGATCGCAATAGTATACGCCCTCATGTATGAAGTATTCAGAGATAATGCTGTTTTTCACAAGAGTGTTTTTGCTGAAGTGTAAAATTTTTTCGTCCAAACTAATTTTTAGATCCTCTCCAATGCCGTCGTGGAAAAACTCAAGAGCCTTTTTTGCACTTTCATTGAGAATGATTTTATCGTTTTCTATTGAAATAAAATCTTCGGCAATCAATTCATTTAAAAATTCCATAAAGAAGAAATAATTAAAAACTTCATTATTTATGATAAAGGCGGTTAAGTCACTTTTTGAAATAGGGAATTTAAATTTATTTATTATATACAGTATTATTATTTTGTTTTGAGCAAGTTCATCAAAGGTTATATACATTGTCTACCTCCTTTTTTATAATTATATCACCAATATAGGTATGTTTTAAATAATTAACGAATCTGATATAATTTTAATGGTGATAAGATGAAGTATGATTTTTTGGTAACGGTCATTTTTTTAATTGTGTTGATTTCCATTCAGTTAACGTTGAATAAAATTCTCATTGAGCTGAAGAGAATAAAGGAAAAGATCGACATTAATAGATATTGGGAGGAAAAAGATAGATTTAACTGAAGTTTATCTTGCGGATTATGTTAAAGAATAAGTACAAAAAGAAAAATTTAAATGTTTTAAGTGTCAATACTTTTACCTTGGTACTTGCAATAATTTTTTTGACCATAGGATATTCAATTCAATCAAGAGATTTTTTCAAAGGAACCTTCATCAATGAGGTGTTTATAATATTGATTCCTGCTCTTTTGTTGAGCGGAAGTGGAAAGAGAACGGAAGTTTTAAAGGTGAAAGAATTCTCTTTTAAGAATTTTATAAGGGTCATTCTTGTGGTGATTTTTTCATATCCTTTAATACTTTTATTAAATGGAATATTTCTGACCATACTTTCTCAATTCATCGCTTTGGAAAATTTCCCCATGGACTATTCCCATGCTAAATTGAAGTATCTATTCTATATCTGTCTTCTTCCCGCCATATGTGAAGAGATATTTTTCAGAGGAGCACTCATCAATTCCTATAAAATCTACGGCGGAAAATTTGCTATTTTGATGTCCTCTCTGGTTTTTGCCTTGTTCCATTTTGATGTGCAAAATTTCATAGCGCCTCTCCTTTTGGGAGTTTTATTTGGAAATTTACTGGAGCTTACAGGTTCGATTTTTGCTCCGATGTTAGCTCACTTTTTGAACAATGTGATTGCTTTTTTGACTGCAAGATACGTCAACGAAACCATATTTAAATACTTAAATCAAACTGAACTTGCAAGGGATATAGGTTCTCTCCAGCTCTATATAATAATAGTGTTGGGAGCTATTTCCATAGTTTCCGTCATTGTGTTGAGATTTTTATTTGTAAGGATGGATAGAGAAAAAAGGGAACGAGATTATTTAAAGGGAGAGCATGAACGAACAAGATACATACAAAATATAGATTTTTTCAATTTTATGCCCATACTGACTTTGATAATATTGTACTTCATATATTTTGTAGTTGTTTATTAAGGAGGAAAGAAATGGATAATATTAAAAAAGCTGCTGAAATGATAGTTAATTCAACAAAGACCTTTGCACTTACAGGAGCGGGAATAAGCACGGAATCGGGAATTCCGGATTTCAGATCCGACACGGGATATTATTCAAAGATGGATCCCATGGAGGCGCTTTCAAGAGATGTGCTGATAAATGACCCCAAGAGATTTTATAGCGAAGGATTTGTAATCCTTAGAGATTTATATGACAAGAAACCCAACAAAGGACACTTAGCTCTTGCAAAACTTGAAGAAATGAATTTGTTGAGCGGGATAATCACTCAAAATATAGATAATCTTCATGTAAAAGCCGGCAATAAAACAGTCTATGAAGTCCATGGAGAGAGCAGAAATGTCCACTGCATGGATTGCGGAACACAGTATGATTTCAGCGTGATGAAACAAAAGGTTGAAGCTGGAGAAATTCCGCCCAAGTGCGATAGATGTGGCGGTATATTAAGACCCAATGTGGTGATGTTTGGCGATATGATGCCTGAGGATTTCGTAATAGCACAAAGTGAACTTAGGGATACTGAGCTTATGATAATAGTGGGATCCAGTCTGACGGTTAGCCCTGTCAATTTTTTGCCCAATTTGGTAGATAAGATGATAATAATCAACCAAAGTTCCACACCCTTCGACAGAAAGGCCGATGTGGTATTTCATGAGGGAGCAGGGGAAGTTCTTGGAAAAATTTTAGATGAGATAAATAGATTGCTATGATGTACAGAGATTTTGCAGAGATTTATGATACCTTGATGACTGAATTTGATTACGATAAAGCCGGTAATTTTGTGGATCATTTTGCATCAGAGGCTAAAATCGAAAAGGTGCTGGAAATCGGATGCGGAACCGGGAATTTCACTCAAAGACTTTTGCATTTTAAGGAAATTACAGCCTTTGATCTGTCTGATGAAATGCTCTCCATTGCTTACAACAAAATAAAAAACGACAATGTCAAATTTAGAAAACAAGATATGAGAGATTTTAATTTCATGGAAAAATTCGATATGGCGGTAGCTGTATGCGATGGAATAAATTATGTTTTAGAGGAATCCGAAATTTTGGGTATATTTAAAAGGGTATATTCCCATTTGGAAGATGAAGGACTTTTCATATTTGATTTAAATACCGAAGAACAATTTCAAGGTTTCGAGGGTAGTTATATAGATGAAGTTGAAGACGTCTTTTATGTATGGGAAAACTTTTATGACAAAGTGGATAAAATAAATTTGTATTCCATTAATTTTTTTGTGAGAGAAGGGGATTATTACAGACGATTTTATGAAGAACACTATGAAAAATTCTATGAAAATCAATTTATCATAAAAACTTTAAAAGAGGTTGGATTTAAAGAAATCAAAACCTTTAACGGATATGAATTTGAAGAAAATATTGAACATGCAAAAAGAATTGTTTATGTAGCAAAAAAGTAGATTGGAGAATGAATGGACTATTTAGTAAAGGCAATAGATGCAGAGGGATTTGTAAGAATATCCGCCGTCCGCACCACGGACTTGGTGGAAAAAGCAAGGGTAACACATGATTTGTCAAAGACGGCTTCCGCAGCCTTGGGTAGGACTTTAAGTGCAGGACTCATAATGGCGGACGACCTAAAGAATGAAGGAGATTCAATAACTATAAATATAAATTGTGACGGTGCACTGGAGAAAATAGTCGTAACAGGCAAAAATGACGGAAAAATCAAGGGTTATGTCAACAATCCCCATGCAGATGCAGATATAAGAGAGGTTGACAACAAACTTGATGTTTCAAAAATAGTGGGTGGAGGAACTCTGACCGTAGTTAAAGATCTAGGTTTAAAGGAACCCTATGTCGGTCAAGTTGACTTGGTATCGGGAGAGATAGCAGAGGATTTTGCAAACTATTTTGCAGTATCAGATCAAGTTCCCACAGTTGTAAATCTGGGAGTGCTTGTGGATAAGGACCTTTCTATTAAAGCTGCAGGCGGATTTATACTGAGTTTGATGCCGGGAGCCGGAGAAGAAATCATATCGAGGATTGAAGCCAACGTGGCAAAAATGGAATCTTTAACTGCCCTTATCGACAGAGGATATAGCCCTGAAGATATTATTCTAGAAGTTTTAGCTGGATTTGACGTGAAGTTTTTAGGCGAAAAACCTGTGGAGTTTAAATGTGATTGTTCAAGAGAAAAAGTGATCGAATCTTTAATTTCCATAGGAGAAAAGGAAATGACCAAGATAATAGAAGAAGACGGAAAAGCAGAAGTGGAATGTTATTTCTGCAATACGACCTATGATTTTGATAAAAAAGATTTGGAAGAAATATTAAAGGAGATTAAAAAAATATAAAAAAATGGAGCGGAAGACGAGATTCGAACTCGCGACCCTCGCCTTGGCAAGG
>JAUNLL010000007.1 GCA_030532275.1 Peptoniphilus sp.
AAACTCCTCAAGATCCTCAGACACCTCAAGAACCGCTGAACCCCGCAGATCCCATATACCCTCAAGAACCCACGGAACCGATAAAACCCCAAGAACCCGATGAACAGGTTGAGCCTGTGAATTTAACCGTCATAAAGAAGTGGGATGACAACGGAAAGGACAGACCGAATTTTGCAAAGGTCACACTTTATGACGGAGATACTGCTGTTGAATCGGTTAGATTAGGTGATTGGAACAACTGGTCCTATTCATGGAAAGGATTGAAGGGTAGTGGAAATTGGCAGATTGTCGAAGAGGACATTCCCAAGGGTTATGTACCTTCCTACACCTATGTGGATGGTGTCGTGACCGTGGTGAACACGGCAGCCTTGATTCAAACGGGTCAGCTCAGTTGGCCGATTCCGGTGATGGGTGGTATGGGCCTTGTACTCATGCTCTATGGATTTGCTGTGATTTTAAAGAAGGGAAAAAATGAAGATGTCTAAGAAAAGAGGAACAATCTTTATTATTATGGGGACGTTGCTGATGCTTTCGGCATTGTCCCTTTTCTTGTACAATAGATATGAGGACGCAAGAGCAGGCAAGGAGTCGGAAAAACTTTTGTCCGATTTGCAGACTGCCTTGGAAGAGGATCAGGAAGATGCCCTTTCCGAAGATCTTCCGCCGGAACTGCCCGTTGTGGAGATGGAGGGATATGGCTACATCGGCTATCTTTCCATTCCCTCTTTGGAACTGGAATTGCCCATTATGTCGGAGTGGGACTATGACAGATTGAAAATAGCGCCCTGTCGTCATTTCGGATCTTCTAGGACGGATGATTTGGTAATAGCCGCTCACAATTATAAAAAACACTTCGGATATCTCTCTCAGTTGGAGAGCGGTGCTACTGTGTTTTTTATGGATATGGACGGCATCAAAAACGAGTATGAAGTCACCCTTGTGCAAACCTTAGTGCCCACCGATGTGGAGGCAGTTCAAAAGAGCGACCATGATTTGGCACTCTATACCTGCACCTATGGAGGGAAGGCGAGGATGGCGGTATTCTGTGATCGATTGGAGAAGTAGGGAAAGAAAGGTTGTGTTGAAATGAATCGTGGAAAAAGACCTGGAATTAAAATAAGCGTAACGGACAGAAGGGGAAAAAAGGGATGTCATCGTGGTCATAAAATCGGTGACACCTTCGACTATGACACACAACGGGGCGATATATGTCCCATGGCCATGCACTGCGGATTTCCCTATATAGATATACTGAGGTATGGCGGATCGCTCCCCGGTCAGCCTGAGGGAAGTGCAGAATTTTGCTGTTCAGATGCTGATGTCATCATGGTGTTTAAAGCGGAGATTATAGAAGAGTAGTCGCTCAATAATTTAAAGGAGCGACTTTTTTTATTCTAAAAATTCCGTGAAGAGTTGCTTTAAATTTCGATACTATCTCTGCGAACAAAAGCTTTACAATGATTTTAAGCAAACTTAACAGGATAGGCTTATATTTACTTTAGAGGTGATGACTATAAAAAAATTATCTGTACTGTTAATATTTGTGACGGTTTTTTTAATGGGACTGAGTTCCCTTGTTCAAGGAGCGAATTTTGAAGACCTATCCCGAGAAGTGGATGACTTCATCGAGGAGAGAAAGGAAGGCACAGCTTCTGTTTCTCTGGGAATTTTTAAAGGGGGTCAAGTTCTATCCAAAACTCAGCATGGATACATAGATGAGGAAAACAATATCCCGGCGGAGGAAAAGAGCATATATGAGTGGGGATCGGTTTCCAAGGTTTTGGTGTGGATTTCCCTAATGCAGTTGGAGGAAGAGGGAAAAATAAACTTGGATGAAGATGTTAAAACCTACCTGCCCCAAGAGTTTTCCAAGGAATTAAAATATCCTCATCCCCTAACTCTAAAGAATATAATGAATTTGCAATCGGGTTTTCAAGAAGTGGACATCAAGGTGGAATTTGAAGAGGGAGAGGAGATTCCTGAATTGCAGGATCTTTTATTGGCAAGCGAGCCTAAACAAATCTATGAGCCGGGAACCGTGGTGGCCTACAACAATTGGACTCCCGCCTTGGGAGCCTATATTGTGGAAAATATCAGCGGTCAAAAATTTTACGACTATGTTCAAGAACATATATTTACTCCCTTGAACATGAAGAATACGGCAGTTGCAGCTGATTGGAGAGATAATGCCTTTGTGAAAGACAATAGATCTAAGTCGAAGTCCTACTACTACACTGAAGATTCTCACGAAAGCCTTGGACCATGTATTTTGCACATAGGTCTTTATCCTGCAGGAGCCACAGCGGGAACCTTTGATGATTTTCTCACCTTTGCTAAGGAGTTTACAGTTGAGCATCCCAAGTTTTTCAAAGAGGCCCAAACCTTTGAGAGGATGATGGGGGCTTCTCTGCTCTTTGCAGACGGACAGCCACGCATCCATCACGGTCTTTTATCCATGGATGACGCTGTTCACCTGGTAGGGCACAGCGGCAACACCCAGGGTTTCACATCTTCCCTTTGGTTCGATCCCACGGATAAAATCGGCTATGCAGTCATGACCAATGAACCGGGAGAAACTGCCTATAATTACGGTCTTGCTCAATTTTTATTTGGAAGTGGAGATAGGAGAGAAGAGGGAGGAGAGGATATTTCGGGGCTTTATACCAGTCAAAGAACCATAGACCAAGGACCTCTTCGATTCATAAAGTACCTGTCGGGAATTTTGCCTATTTCCGCAACGGAAAAACAAGGGATTTTCAAGGTTCCCTTAGCGGGAATGACCATCAGCTACCAAGGAGGTAACCGATACCGCTTTGATAACGGAAACGGTTTAGCCTACCAAGTTGTTGAAAGGAAAGGCGGTATTTTAGAAAATTTCACAACGGATTCTCAGGCCTTGGGAACTTTTGAAGGGGCAATGGCCTATGCTTTAATTGCGGGGGCGTTATTCTTGCTCTTGGCGATGATTATTCGCCTTGTGAGGAGGATAATTTCCAAGTTGAGAAAAAGAGAAAACAAGATTTCACCCAGCTTTATCAGTCATGTAGCGGGCAGCGTGATTTCCTTTGCCTTCATATACCTGTGGTTGCTTGCGAGCAGCTATTCCAAAGTTAAAATCGCCATAGTTTCACTTATATGCATAGGAGCAACTTTGGTCATCTGTTGGAACTTCCTATCTCAATTATTAGAGAAAATTCATGGAAAGGGCAAGGGATTGGGCGCCGTTACCTGGCAACTGTTCATGGTGGTCTTTGTGATTTTTTTCCAGCTGTATAAATTTTGGGGATAAAAGAACGGGATATTCCATAAACTCAAGATAAAATTTTCTATAAAGGCGAAGTTTTTACAATTCAAAGGGAAAGGATAGTATTTTCTTTAAAAATATATTCATATTTGGTAGAATTGTAGCTGAGGTGAAGGAATGAAGAAAATTTTATGCGTGCTTATGGTTTTTATGCTCTTGGTGCCCTCAGCGGCCATTGCGGAGGAGGAAGTTCCTGCCGAGCCGACGGAGATAAGAAATCAGAATATATTTGTTCCTACTAAAGAAGGAGTACAAAGGGCCACTTATGAAGAGGCTTTAAAGATAGATGCATTGCAAAAGCAACCCTTGACAACTTTGACGACAGCTTACTTGTTGGGTGATTATAAAAGCGGAAAGATCCTTGAATCGTACAATATTGACGAGGTGAAACCCATGGCGTCCATGTCCAAGTTGGTGTCGGTGTTTGTGGTTTTTGACGAGATATCACGAGGAGCTCTTTCCAGAGGTGATGTGGTCTTAATAGATAGAGAGGCGGCTGCCTTGGGCGGTTCCAGCTACAAGTTGAAGGAGAATGATACCAAGACTGTGGGAGAGCTTTTGGAGGCTTCTCTCATAGTGTCGGGCAACGATGCGGTGACGGCTCTTGCAAAACACGTGGCAGGCTCCAAGGAGGCCTTTGTGAGCATGATGAACGACAAGTGCAAGGAACTGGGTCTTAAAAATGCCTACATGGTAAATCCCACGGGGCTTACGGATTATACTGTCGAGGATTATAACAAGATGACTTTGAGAGAGATGTTTATCCTTTCCAGAGAGTTGATTTCAAAGCATCCTGAGGTTTTGGAGATAACATCCAAGGAAAAGATAGAGGAACTCGACAGGGATTTCATAGAGTACAATACCAATCCCACCCTGGGAATCACCGAGGGAATAGATGGTTTGAAAACGGGATATACGGGAGCATCGGGCAGATGTTTGATTGCCACGGGAGTAAAAAAGGGTGAAGAGGGCAAGACCTTGGACACCAGGCTCATAGGGATAACTACGGGTTCTCGAAATGATTGGGCGAGGTATGTTGCGGCCAATAAATTGATGTCGGAGGGTTTTGAAAAGTACAAGTACATCATGATCGGCAATCCCGAAGAGGCAATAAGCAAGATAGAGGTGGAAGGTGCTTCTATGCCTGAGGTGGAAGTGTATGAAAAATCCCGCGGTTCTGCGCTGTGGAACGGCAAGAGTGAGATTAAGAGGGAATTCAATATAAAGCCCGATCTCAAGGCTCCCTTGGCTGTGGGCGATGTGGTGGGAAGTGTAAAGTACATCATGGACGGAGAGGAAGTCCAAAGCACGGACCTCATAGTTAAGGACAGGGTCACGCAAAAGGGAATAATTTACAAGATAAAGGAAATGTACGAAAATATATTTTTAAATATAAAAAAGGCGGCTTGAAATTCAGCTCCGCAATCCCAAGGGAGGCGGAGTTTTTTATTTGCAAAATAAAAGAGAATTTAATTTTAACCGAGTGAAATATTTCATAAAAAACATACAAGATTTGTTTTGATTTCCAGAAAAAGGATATAGATAAGATTGAATAGTAATATTAATTTTGGAGGTTTTGTTATGGATAAAGTTGAAAACAAATATATAGTTGAAGAAGTTAAGGGCCTATATAAAATTATAAAGTTAAAGGATTTCAGAAAGACTGAAGGAGTTACCTTTGATGTTATGGGCAGATCTCTTGTGCCGAAGATAGATGCCATCGACAGAGTAATTCACACAAAGAGCGCTGTATCTCCAGGTCCCGTAGGAGATGTTAAAAAACCTTGGTACATGCACACTCATCAAGATGACAATTTATTTGTTCTCTATGGAAAGAGATATGTTGAACTTTACAGCGTTGAGCATGGTAAGGTTGAAAATTTCGTAGTTACACCGGACTATATCGAGCATAACGGAGAAAGAGTTGTGGATGGAGGAGCTGTGCTTGTATGGCCTACTCAAGTATTCCACAGAGTAGAAAGCGGAGAAGAAGGATCACGTTCAATAAATCTTGCAACTCACTATGAAGGAATTGACATGAGAAACAACTTCAATATTTATGAATTGAACACTGAAACGGGAGAATACAAGGTCATAAGAGAAGGACATAAAGATCAAAATAACGATTGACAAGGGGAGTTAATACTCCCTTGTTTTAATTGGCGGAGAGTATTAAAATGTTTGTAATCTCTGGTGGATTATATGAGATCATTGAAAAATAAATTTATAAAATTTTATTGTTAATAAGTAAATTTATTAGACGATTTGTAGATTAAAATTTGTTATTATCTGCTGAGCGAGTTAGAGACAAATTTATTAGGAGGTATACTGAATGAAAAGAGTTATGTGTATTCCCAACTATTCAGAGGGAAGAGACGCGGAAAAAATCGATAAAATTGTAGAGTGCTTTAGAGCTAAGGAAAATGTAAAACTTATAGATTACCAACCTGACAAGGATCACAACAGATTGGTTGTAGAAGTTATCGGAGAACCTGAGGCTGTAATTAAAGCTGTACTTGAATCGGTAAAAGTAGCTGCTGAAGTTATAGATATGACTAAGCATGAAGGCGCTCATCCAAGAATGGGAGCAGTTGATGTAATTCCCTTTGTACCTGTTACAGAAGTTACAACTGAAGACTGTGTGGAATATGCCAATAGAGTAGGTAAGGCAATTGGAGAAATGGGAATTCCCGTTTATCTATATGAAGATGCCGCAACTACACCCGACAGAAAAAACCTGGCAAAAGTTCGTAAAGGACAATACGAAGGATTCTTTGAAAAGATCAAGGAAGAAGAATGGAAACCTGATTTCGGACCTCAAGAAATGAATGCAAAGAGTGGGGCAACAGCAGTTGCAGCCAGATTCCATCTAATCGCTTTTAACGTAAACTTAAATACAGACAAACTTGAAATCGCAGATGCAATAGCCAAAAAAGTTCGTCACATAGGCGGAGGACTTAGATTTGTAAAGGGTATAGGTCTTGCCCTTGAAGAAAAGGGACAAGTACAAGTTTCAATGAACCTTGTAAATTTTGAAAAGACAAGAGTTTATCAAGCGCTTGAGATGATAAAATCTGAAGCTAAGAGATACGGTGTTACCGTTGCAAACTCTGAATTAATAGGCCTTATTCCATTGCAAGCACTTATAGATTCAGCTGCATACTATATGCAAATCGAAGACTTTAAGTACGAACAAGTTTTGGAAACACTTTTAATCGAAGAATAATTTTATAAAATAGGGGGACTAAAATGGCCGAAGTAAAAACAGATATTCAAATTGCTGAAGAAGCGAATATGCTGCCCATAGCAGAGGTAGCGAAAAAATGCGGATTGCATGAAGATGAAATTGAAAACTACGGAAAATATAAAGCAAAGATATCCTTTGATGCAATCAACAGATTAAAAGATGAAAAAGACGGAAAGTTAATCCTTGTAACTGCAATCACACCCACACCTGCAGGAGAAGGAAAGTCAACAGTATCCATAGGACTTACACAAGGTCTTAACAAAATAGGCAAGAATTCCGTAGTAGCATTGAGAGAACCCTCACTTGGCCCGGTATTCGGAGTAAAGGGAGGAGCTACAGGTGGAGGATATTCACAAGTAGTACCCATGGACGAAATCAACCTGCACTTCACAGGGGACTTACATGCTATGACTGCTGCCAACAACTTGCTTGCAGCACTTATAGACAACCACATTCATCAAGGAAATGCTCTTGACATAGATACAAACAACATCACATGGAAGAGAGTACTTGACATGAATGACAGATCTCTCAGAAACATAGTAGTGGGACTTGGAAGAAAGGCTGATGGAGTAGTTAGAGAAGATCACTTCATCATCACCGTAGCATCTGAAATCATGGCTGCACTATGCCTGTCATCAGACCTTATTAATTTAAAAGAAAGACTTTCAAAGATGATAGTTGCATACAACAGAAAGGGACAACCGGTAACAGCTGGAGATTTAGATGCACAAGGCGCTATGGCAATGCTTCTTAAAGATGCTGTAAAACCAAACTTAGTTCAAACATTGGAAAACACACCTGCACTTATCCACGGTGGACCCTTCGCAAATATAGCTCACGGATGTAACTCATTGATAGCTACAAAACTAGGACTTAAGATGTCAGACTACCTTGTAACTGAAGCAGGATTCGGTGCTGACTTAGGAGCTGAAAAATTCCTTGATATCAAGAGCAGATTGGGCGGATTAAAACCCGATGCGGTAGTAATAGTAGCTACAATCAAGGCGTTGAAGATGCACGGTGGAGTTGCTAAGAACAACCTCAAGGAAGAAAATGTAGAAGCACTTGAAAAGGGCTTTGCAAACCTTGGACGTCACATAGAAAACATCAAGAAGTTCGGCATGCCCGTAGTAGTTGCAGTTAACAAATTCGTACAAGATACAGAAGCTGAAATTGCAAAACTCATTGAAAAATGTAAGGAATACGGCGTAGAAGTATCACTTTGCGAATGTTGGGCAAAGGGTGGCGAAGGAACTACTGATTTAGCTGAAAAAGTTGTAAACTTAATCGAAACTCAACCTTCAAACTACAAACCTCTATACGATGTAAACCTAAGCATAGAAGAAAAAGTAAACACAATTGTAAAGGAAATATACAGAGGTAAGAAGGTAGTCTTTACACCAGCGGCAAGAAAGCAAATGAAGAAATTGGAAGAAATCGGTCTTGACAAGTTGCCGATTTGCATGGCTAAGACACAATTCTCATTCTCAGATGATAAAGACGCAGTGGGAGCACCTACAGACTTTGAAATAACAGTGCAAACTGTAAGAGTATCGGCAGGAGCAGGTTTCATAGTATGTGAAACAGGCGATATAATGATAATGCCCGGACTTCCCAAGGTACCCGCAGCAAATAACATGGACATTAACGCCGACGGAGAAATCACAGGATTATTCTAAGGAGGAAAAATGTTAAAGGATTTATCAGTACAAGAATTTGTAGCAGAAACAGCTTCCGATTCACCGGCACCGGGGGGCGGATCCGTATCTGCGCTGGGAGCAGCACAAGCGGCAGCTCTTTTGGGAATGGTAGCTAACCTGACCATTAAGAGTAAAAAATACGAAGCGGTTCATGAAGAAATGAAACCCTTAGCTGCTGAACTTAAGGCTCTTGAAGAAAAATTCGTAGAATTTATAGACAAGGATGCAAATTCCTTCAATGGAGTTATGGCAGCCTTCAAACTTCCCAAGGAAACTGAAGAAGAAAAGCAACAACGCTCTGCAAAAATTCAAGAAGAATATAAAAATGCGGCTAATGTTCCCTTCACAGTGGGAATGGAAACTTTGAAACTCATCGACTACGCTGAAAAATTAGTGGAAAAGGGAAACCTAAATGCAATCACTGATGTGGGCGTGGGAGTATTGAACATCAAACTTGCAGTAACAGGTGCATTTTACAATGTAAAAATAAACCTTGGTTCAATCAAAGATGAAGTCTATGTAAAAGAAACTAAGGAAAAAATGGCGAAAGCCTTAGAAGAAGTTGAAAAAAGAACAGCTCCCATACTGGAAAAGGTGGAAGCAGAAATAAATTAAAGTGATGAAAAGTGGACTCAGGTCCACTTTTATCAAATTAATATAGGGTGATAATATGGAAATTTTATTAGTGGACTTTGGATCAACCTATACAAAACTGACTTTGGTAGATATGGACAGAGAAGAAATAATCGGAAGAAGCAGTGCAATAACCACCATAGAAAGCGATGTTAGATACGGGTATGATGAAGCTTTAAAAAAATTGGAAGAAAAAATGGGAAGAAAGGCGGAGCCAGATAAAATACTAGCCTGTTCATCAGCAGCAGGAGGGCTCAAGATGCTGGCAATAGGCCTTACGAAGAATTTGACGGCAGAAGCTGCCAAGAGATCGGCTTTAGGTGCAGGTGCCAGAATATTGGACACCTACTACTATGAACTAACCGATGAAGATCTCAAAGAAATAAAAAATTCACCTTGCGACATAATACTCTACTCCGGAGGAACGGAACACGGTAACAGAAGAAATGTAATACTGAATGCAAAAAAACTCGCAAGCATAAAACCTGAGGTGCCCATAGTCGTATCCATAAATTCCAATTGTCTTGAAGAGGTTGAGGAGATATTTACAGAGGCAGGACTGGATTACTTCGTAGCTGAAAATGTAATGCCTGTGGTAAATGTTTTAAAACCCAACAGCGCAAGAGAATGTATAAGACAAATATTTATGAGTAGAATTGTCAATGCAAAGGGTATGGATACAATGGAAGGTGTTGTAGACGGAATTCTAATGCCCACTCCTCAAGCGGTGATAAAGGCGGCTCAAGTGCTTTCCCTTGGAACCGATAAGGAGCCGGGCATAGGAGATTTGATGATTGTTGATATCGGAGGCGCAACTACGGACATTCACTCCATAGGTTATGGTCGTCCCACAGACAACAGCGTCATTTTTGAAGGACTTACAGAACCCTTGGCAAAGAGAACTGTCGAAGGAGATTTGGGCATGAGATATTCATCCATGAGCCTTTATGAAGCCGTGGGTGAGGAAGGAATTGCATCGAATTTAGAGGACAGTGAAATAGACATCTATGAAGGAGTAAAGAAGCGTGTTGAAAATATAAAGTTCGTTCCTCAAACAGAAGAAGATTATAAATTCGACGCAGCTATGGCGAGATCTGCAGTCAAATTGGCTGTGGAAAGACATGTGGGAACACTTTTTAGAAGATATGCAAAAACCAAGTATGTTTACTTTCAAACGGGAAAAGATTTGACACAGCTGAAAAATGTAATTGGAACCGGTGGAGTGCTGGTATATGCTGAAAATCCTGAATGGATATTGAATTCTCTTGAAAATGATAATAAACTCGTATTAAGTCCCAAGAATCCCGACTATTATATAGATAGCGACTACATACTTTCTGCCATGGGGCTATTAAGTATGGAATATCCTGAAGTAGCAATAAGAATTATGAAAAAGGATATCAAAAAAGCAAATTAAGGAGAGGGAGTTAATATGAAACAAAGTTTTGATTTTTTCGTTGCAAATCCTGCAGGAAACGTCACGGGATTTGTAGTGTGGCCAGTATATCCGGGATATAGACCGGCATATGCCAAGGCCATTATGGAACAGATAGATACCGATGTGGAACAGGTGGGCTTTATCAGTCCCAGTTACGACGGACCGCCTCTTAGAATGGATATGATGGGCGGAGAATTTTGCGGCAATGCCACCAGGGCTTACGGTTTGTATTCAGCTCAGTTTTTAGATGAAGGCGGAGAAGGATATATAGAAGTCTACGTCAGCGGTGTGGACCATCCCATCTATGTATTTGTAAACACGGAAAAAAACACAGCCTACGTTGAACTGCCCAAGGCTAAGAACATGGAAGAAATAGCCATAGAAGGCAGTACTTACAAAGTGGTGGAACTTGAAGGCATCACTCACACAATTATAGATGACAGAGAAGAAGACAGAGATTTTGCAGAGAAAGCATTAAAGGTACTCAAGGAAAAATTCCACAGCAAAGCCTACGGAGTGCTGTTCTATAACGAAAAAGAAGACAAGATGATACCCTATGTAATCGTAGAGGGAATGGATGAATTTATAAGAGAATCCTCCTGCGGATCGGGAACAGTTGCCATGGGATATTATTTAAATACAGAAGAAGATGAAAATTTCCAAAGGGTAATTCATCAACCGGGCGGAGATCTGGAACTGAAGGCAGGCAAGGACGAAGAAGGCAACATGGTTTATTCCATAGGAGGACCTGTGGAACTGTCTGAAGTCAGAAAGGTTCAAATTGATATTCCCGCCGAAACTGTCAAAAAAGTAAAAGAAGATTATCTTGCACACAAAAAAGATGAAGAATAAAAAGAAGTAGATAAAGGCTCATTGGATTAGGGATTTTATAAAAATCAATTCAGGAAGTCTTTAGTGGGCAAGAGAAAAGGCTATGAGTTTAAGCTCATAGTCTTTTTTTGTCTGAAATTACCAAGTCTAAGGGATAAAACTATCGGTTTATCTTGTTAATATAGCAAAAAGTTTAATTTAGTGGACAATATATTCCATATGATTTTAAGGAATTAGATAATATTATTGTACTATCAATATTAACAAGGAGGAAAAATATGTTTTACGAAACTAAGAAAAATGATCACGGACTTGAACACAATCCCTTTAAGTCTTCGACAATACCAAGAGTGATAGGATGGATTTCCACTAAGAACGAGGACGGAAGCGATAATATTGCTCCATATAGTCAATTTACAAATTTGACTTTCGATCCTCCAATGGTACTTTTCTCATCAAACCAACATCCTGTAACCGGAGAAAGAAAAACTACTGTTAAAAACATAGAAAGAACAGGTGAGTTTGTCTACAATATGGTTACAGAGAATCTTAAAGAGAAGATGAATGATTCATCCATAGCAATGTTACCTGAGGGCTTTAAAGACAAGTTTGAATATTGTAAACTTGAAAAAGAACAAGCAAATATGATAGATGTTGCAATGGTTAAGGAGTCTCCTATAAGATATGAGTGTAAATATCTTCAAACATTGAGATTGCCTGCAAACGGAGGCATAGGTACTGTAGATATAATCATAGCTGAGGTAGTAGGAATACATGTGGCCGATGAAGTAATAGGAGAACATGGAAAGATAGATGTACATAAATTAAGACCTGTTGCAAGACTTGGATACTATGACTTTACAGTTGTAAACAACAGTTTTGAAATGGCTCCGCCAAAGATAGACGAAAAATATCAAGACCTTGTCGATAGAGGTTTGGAAGGTAGAGCGTAATAGAAAAATAAGGGAGGTGCTGTGAGATGTTTATTTATTTAAATGTGAGCGACGATATTAAAGAATCAATCAATAATCGAATAGCACCTTCTACAATTATAGACATCACAGATGAGAACTTCATAAATCTTGAAATTTATGAGACGGACAAAGTTCAGATCATAATATATAAGTTTGAAAAGGGCATAGAGACAAAGCTGTATTTTTTAAAGGAAAGATTTAAGAAGTCAACATTTATAGGACTTTTTGAGCCTAAAGACTTAGGTTTCTTAGAAGAGTTTTTGAACAACGGACTGGTCGATTACCTTGTGAATATTTCTGAAGGCTATGAGGAAAAGCTTTTCAAGATCATAAGTAATATCTGCAAAGAGGTCGACTTGGGAAGCGACAAGCTATCTAATGTAGAAAAATCTATGGTCACCAGTTTTTATATTTACGATCTTATATATGGAGATTTTAACAGGCTAAATCATATAAAGGACATGAGAAAGCAAATCGGACTTAGAAAATCCCCTAATTGTGCAATAACTGTAATAATAGATGACTTTTGGGAGGTATGTAGTTCCTTTGACAATAAGAAACGATACGAGATAAAGATGGACTACTTGGATTTAACGAGGGCGGCGATTAAGAAAGTCAAGGTCGATGCAATCGCCTGCTCTCTCATAGGTACGGACAAACTGGTAATACTGGCGAATTTTGAAGAAAGCCGCAAGGAAGATACCATAGGGATTTGCAAGGATATAAAGAATTATATAACATCACGATCAGCTTACAGCATAACCGTAGGTATAGGGAGTATAGTAGACAGTTATAGGGTTTTGTGGAAATCCTATGACGAGGCGTTTAAGGCCCTGGACTATGCTTTTTATGTAGGTGCCGGAAATGTAATTCATTATGAGGAAACTAAGGACTATACGACCTATGATTTTGGAAATGATGAGATGCCTGATTTTAAGTATATCTTCTTTAAGAATCTAAACCAGTGGGATAAGAAAAGGTTGATGGAAGAGTATAAAAAAATAATTTCTTATCTTATTAAAAAGTCTTTTAATTCTGAAACGATCAAATCTATAATAATAAAATTTAATTTTGAAATAACGGATTATGTGCTGTCTATCGACAGCAAAAACCAAGATATATATGAATATGCTATAAAACTGAATTCCAAGGTTCTCAAGGCTAATTTTCTGGATGTAATAGAAAATTATTTTTCTAAATATATAGAAATGGTAAGTGGAACCATAGAAGATCTAAAGGAAAAGGATAAGATAAATTTTAGTCTGCAATCTGCCAAGATCTTTATAGACAAGTATTATTATAAGGAAATATCCCTGGCGGATGTTGCGGAAATTTCCAATATGAGTAAGTCATACTTCAGTAGGAAATTTAAAGATTTATACAAGATAAACTACACTGATTATATTCAAGAGGTAAGACTAAGCGTGGCAAAGGATCTTTTAGAAAATTCTGATTACAGTATATTGGAAGTTTCTGAAAAGGTTGGATTTAATGATTCATTCTATTTCAGCAAAAGATTTAAAGAAAGATATGGGCATGCACCATACCCATACAGAAACATATATAGGCAGAATAATTAATTTTATAGGGGGCGAATTATGGAAAATCAAAAACCGAAATATGTTGATATGACAAATATTTTGAAATTTTTAATTATTTCAGGCATAGGCATATTTATGTTTTTTATAAAAATAACAGTAAATGGTAAAACATCCATACCTGTAGAAATTATAGTTTCTTACATAGAGGATAATTTTATGCAGGTTTGTAGAATTTACGCACTTGTATTTATAATTTTAGGGGCTATATTACCCTTTACAAGAAAAACTTGGAAGAAAGATAAAACAACCATGGTATTTTCCGTACTTAAAATTCTTGGAGCCATAGCCAGCGTGGGAATATTCTTCAATGTGGGACCTGAGGCCATACTTGATCCCAACATAGGTCAGTATCTATTTGAATCTCTGGGAGTAGGTCTGGGTGTCTTGATACCTATTTGTGCGATATTTATAAGCTTTTTAATTAGCTACGGTTTCGTCGATTTCATAGGAATGATAGTAAGACCTATAACGAGAACGGTTTGGACTACTCCGGGCATATCTGCAGTAGATGCCATATCTTCCTTTGTAGGAAGTTCTGCCATGGGTATTATGATTACCAACGGATTGTACAAGGAAAAGAAGTATACGGCAAGAGAAGCCTCAATAATAGCTACGGGTTTTTCAGCGGTAGCCATAACCTTTGTTGTAGTAGTGGCGGAAACTCTTGACCTCATGGAATATTGGAATACATTTTTTGGAGTTGCATTTTTTGTTACTTTTGCCGTTACAGCTATTACAGCGAGGCTTAATCCTTTAAAGGGGATACCTGATAATTATCACAATAATGAAGAGGGACATGTGGAAGAAAAGCGCGAAGGAAATATATTTAAAAATGCTTTTTATGAAGGTTTAAGAGTTTGTCATGAAGCCGATCCCATAGGTAAAAATATAGTATCTTACTTAAAAGATGCCATGGCCTTGGTGCTTGAATACTTACCTAACCTTATGTCCATAGGTCTTGCGGGACTTCTTATTGCAGAATATACTCAAGTATTTGATATTTTGGGATATATATTTTATCCCATAACATGGATACTTAGAATTCCTGAGCCACTACTTGCAGCTAAGGCGACCCTATTAGGTCTTGCGGAAATGTACTTACCGGTTTTATTGACTGTAGAGGCACCTTTAGTGACAAGGTTTATCGTTGGAGTGGGCAGTATAACAGGGATACTGATGTTTTCATGTACTATACCGGTAATTCTTGCAACTGAAATTCCTGTTTCATTAAAGGATCTTGTAATAATTTGGTTTGAAAGAGCAGTGCTTTCACTAATTCTTACTACGGGGATAGCCTTTATTCTCTTTTAGCTTATAATTTGAAGTCGATATAAGTAGTTATTACTTGTATCGGCTTTTTTTATTTGTAAAAATACAGTGTCTTTATATGATTACTGTTGATAGGATTAAAGTTTTTCGCCGCACTTAGGGCAAAAATCGAAATTTCTCTCAATGGGATATCCGCAATTGGAACAGAACTCTCTTCCCTGAGATATTAAAGTCAAATCGTCCTCTGTTATGAAGGGATCTTCTCCTCTTTCCACTTCTTTGCCCACGTCTTCTTTTAATTGGTAGATTTTGTCGCAACAGTTGTACTTGACATAGTATTTTTTGCCGAATTTAAAAAGGGGTATGAAGAAAAGGGAAAGGGAGTTATACACCACAAAAACTTCCTTTCTTCCGTATTTTCCACAGTCGTGTACTTCCAATGCGCCATTGTATTCCAGGGAGTCACGCCCTTGATTTATTCCCATTATAAAAAACATATCATCACCTGTAAATATTCTACAACATTTGTGGAAATATAGAAATATTATTGATATAATGAGCGACAAAATAATATTTATTACAGGAGGATTTTTTTATGGAAGACGGAGGGCAGAACATTTTAGTTCAATTGTTGTTAATAGCGGTTTTAACCTTTATAAATGCGTTTTTTGCTTCGGCGGAGATGGCCATAGTTTCAAGCAGCAGGAGAAAGATAGAATTGCAGGCTGAAGAAGGTAGTAAGAATGCCAAGATACTCCTTGAGCTGATGTCGGATCAGACGAGATTTTTATCTACAATCCAAGTTTGTATAACTTTAGCGGGATTCTTTTCATCGGCGTCGGCAGCTACTACCATTTCTAAAAGATTTTCAGTCTTTTTAACCGCCTATAATTTGCCCTATGCTGGTGTTGTGTCGGTGATGGTGGTCACTATTATGCTCTCTTTTATAATGCTGGTGTTGGGAGAGTTGGTACCCAAGAGGATAGCTCTTCAAAATGCTGAGGAAGTCGCTCTTAAATCAGCAAAGACCATGAAATTTGTGTCAAAGATTTTTTATGTTTTTGTGAAATTGCTTTCAATATCCACAACCTTCGTGTTGAAGCTACTGGGAAAATATTCTGAAGATGTGGAAGAAAAAATATCGGAGGAAGAACTGAAATCCTATATCAAGGTGTCCAGTGAACAGGGTGTCATAAATGATGTGGGAGAAGAAATGATAGTCAAGATCATGGCCTTTGATGACAAGATGGCCTATGAAATAATGACTCCCAGAATTGATATATACATGATAGACTACGAGGACTTCAATATACACAAGTTGAATGAGATGTTGGAAATGGGATATTCGAGAGTGCCGGTATACAGGGATAACACCGACAATATAGTGGGAGTTGTCTACATCAAGGACTTGTTTGTAAACTACTCTCTCAATAACTACAAGACCATAGAGTTGGACAAATGTTTAAAGGATCCTTACTTTGTTCCTGAAACCAAGAAGATCGACCAACTGCTCAAGGAACTCCAATTCACCAAGAATTACGTCGCTTTGCTCATAGATGAATACGGAGGATTTTCGGGAATGGTGACCATGGAAGACATAGTTGAGGAGATCGTGGGAGAAATAGAGGACGAATACGACAAGGATGAACCCACAATCAAGAAAATCTCAGAGAACACATATATGGTCGACGGAGGATTGGAACTTGATGAAATAAACAACCGATTGAACACGAAGATCTATTCTGATAACCACGAAACTATTTCAGGTCTTATGGTGGAACTTTTGGGATATATCCCCGAAGATGATGAAAGGGACTTAGTAGTTCGATACAGGGATGTGGCTGTGCTGAAGGAGCTTTCCATAAAGAATAGGAGGATTGAAAAAATAGAACTGAAAATTCTCCCCGAGAATAAAGAAAAAGAGGAAATTGATTAGAAACCTATTTTAAATCGGTGATAAATTGAATAATAATAGATTTTAGGGAAATGGATCGTCATTTCCCTTATTTTGTACAAATTTAATACAAAATAAATATCAATTTAGCTTTAATTTAATATCACAATGCAATATAATTGTAATAGGTTAGGTTGTTGAATTTTCGACAACTCATTGGAGGATACTCTGAAGTATAATTTCAGAAAAATTTAAAAATAGAGGATGGTATTATGAGAAGAAAAATATCTGAAAATGTAAGTTGGGTGGGTTATATTGATTGGGAGCTGAAGAAGTTTCACGGTGAAGAGTATTCAGTAATGAACGGTTCAAGTCAAAATGCCTACTTGATAGAGGAAGAAAAAACAGTTCTTGTAGATACGGTATGGGCACCTCATAGATTTGAATTCATAGAAAACCTCAAAAGTGAAATCGATTTAAATAAAATTGATTATATAATTGTAAATCACGGTGAAGTTGACCACTCCGGAGCCTTGAGAGATCTGCTCAAAGAAATTCCCGACACTCCTCTTTACTGTACGGCTAATTGTGTAAAGAGTTTGGAAGGACAGTACGGAAAACTTGATTGGAATTTCAATGTGGTAAAGACGGGTGACAGATTGGACATAGGCAACGGCAAGGAATTGATATTCGTAGAGATGAGGATGCTCCACTGGCCCGATTCCATGGCAACCTACATGACGGGCAACAATTTGCTCTTCTCCATGGATGCCTTCGGACAACACTTTGCTGCGGAAGAGCTCTTTAACGATCTAGTAGATGAGGAATTGATGCACAAGGAGGCCATGAAGTACTTTGCAAATATAATTCATCCCTTTGCTCCCTTTGTCACAAGGAAGTTGAAGGAAATTGAGGGTATGAATTTGGACATCAAAATGATAGCGCCCAGTCACGGAGCTATTTGGAGAGATAATCCCATGCAAATTGTAGAAAAATACAAGGAATGGGCGGAAGGATACAAAGAGGACAGAATCGTCATAGCCTACGATACCATGTGGGAAGGAACTATGGAAATAGCCAATAAGATTGCCTATGAAATCAACAAGAGAAGTCCTGAAACCATAGTGAAGTCTTTTAATATTGCCAAGTATGACAAAAATGACATCATGACGGAAGTTTTCAGATCAAAGGCCATACTTGTGGGATCTCCCACTGAAGTCAACGATGTGTTGTCCAGCGTTGCGGAATGGCTCCACTTCTTGAAATCTCTTAAATTTAAAAATAAAAAGGCGGCAGCCTTCGGAACCTACGGTTGGAGCGGAGAAAGTGTAAAAATAATTCAAGAAAGACTCAAAGAGGCGGGATTTGACGTAATAGACGAGTTCGTAAAAGTCAACTGGCGAATGAATGAAGACGATAAAGTCCAAGTGGAAAAAATGGTAGATGCTCTTTTAAAGGAGCTGTAATGCAAATTCAAAATTAAAGTATAGTGTTTGAGCACATTAGGCAAAGGTGGATTTCCACCTTTGTTTTTTTATGCAAGAAATTAAAAAGACTGTTGACAAAAAATTCTATTGCGGTTATACTGTGAATATACAGTATACACAGTAAGGTGATTATAATGAAAATTATTATATCCAATTCAAGCGAAGTGCCTATTTATGAGCAGATAAAAAATCAAATAAAAAATCTGATAATAATAGGAGAACTTTCGGAAGATGAACATTTGCCGGGTATGAGATCACTTGCGAAGGATCTCAAGGTTTCGGTCATTACAACAAAGCGCGCATATAATGATTTGGAAGCCGAGGGGTTTATCTATACGGTATCGGGCAAGGGCTCCTTTGTGAATAAATTGAACTCTAAATTTGTCAAGGAAAAGAGTCTTGATAAAATTGAAGGAATTTTGAAGGAAGGGGTAATTGTTGCGAAGAGTTCCGGTATCTGTTACGAAGAAGTTGTAAAACTGCTTGAAAATTTGTGGAGGTAATTGAAGTGAAAGCATTGGAAGTTAGAAATTTAAACAAGTCCTACGGAGATTTTTCTCTGAAAAATATAAATTTCGATATAGAAAAGGGTACTGTCATGGGTCTGATAGGAGCCAACGGAGCGGGCAAGACCACGCTGATCAAGTGCATATTGGACATGATATCCTATGAGGGAGATATAAGGATACTGGGTTCTGAAAGGGATGAAGGGGTCAATGACAGATTGGGTATTCTCATAGAGGACACCTTTATAAGCAATTTTATAAACGTGAAGGAAACGGATAAGATATTCAAGAATATATACAGCAAGTGGGACAGCGAATATTTTAAAGAACTGATAAAGAGATTTGAGTTGCCTTTAAATAAGATGAATTCAAAATTTTCCAAGGGTATGAGGATGAAGTACAAAATTGCAGTGGCTCTGGCGTCAAAACCGGATTTTCTGATTTTAGACGAGCCTACCAGCGGACTTGATCCCGTGGTAAGAGATGATATTTTAGATATTTTTTTAGAATTTATGGAAGAGGAGAACCACAGTATTTTAATTTCCTCACACATCACCGACGACCTTGAAAAGATTGCGGATTACATCACATACATCGACAAGGGAGAACTGATCTTTACCGAAGAGAAGTATGAATTGATGGAAAACTACGGTGTTATCAAGAGTTCAAAGGAAGATTTGCTCAAGATTCCCAAGGAATATGTACTCAAGTACAGAGAGTCGAAGTATTCCGTGGAGGCCTTGACCAACAGGAAGAAAGAGATCAAGGAGGCCTATCCTCATATGGTGGTGGATGATGTGCATATAGATGAAATAATGGTTTTGTATAAAAAGGGTGAGGAACTGTGAAGGCGATATTTTTAAACGACTTGTACAATTTAAAGGGTCATGTAAAGAATATGTTATTTATGTTGGTCATAATGAACATATATCCCCTGACGAGAATAGTGCGTGGAGATTTAAATTTTTCGGGTTTGCTAATGCTGATGCTCATTTTGTCCTTTTTAGTAAATTCATATATTTTAAATACCTGCTACTACGATGACAGTGCTGGATTTCCCAAGTATATAAAGGCTATTCCCATAGATGTAAAGGATTATGTGAAGGCAAAATTTTATCTGCTGGTTGTTGCCAATTTAATCGTCATAATCCTTTGTCTGTCGTTGGTGCATCTACTGTATCAAAGTGTGGAACTGACGGTCTTTGTCTGCTCGGTACTGAGTGTTATATTTGCTGTCAATTTAATAAATTTGACCTTCACCATGAAGATGGGCTACGATAAATTTTCCATCTATGTATCCAGTGTCTTTATAATAGCGTACTTTATTATATTTTTTCTGTCGCAAAAATTTGGAGATGAGGTTTTTAATGAAGTGATATCGTCAATAAATATCTTGTACTTGTTGATAATTATGGTCATCGACGGTGTGCTGGCATTTACATTAAAAAATGCAGCTGTTAAATTTTTTCAGGAGAGGATTAAATGACTAGAAGTTTGATGTATAAAGATATAGTTAATATAGTGCGTTCCAATGAGAGCAAGCACATGATGATAATTTTTCCCCTAATATTCGGTGCGATGTTTTATCTTCAGGGAGAAAGTGCGGCGATAGGATATTTAAGCGTTATATTTTTTTCCTTGCTCCTCAATACCTTCAGCAAGGACGAAGAGGCTCTGTGCTACTCCTATCTAAAGAGCACGCCTGTGAAGGCTAAGAGCATAGTGAGGGCAAAATTTGCCTTGGTAATTCTTTTTCAAATCTTCGCCTTCGTGCTGATGTTCGTCATATCCTTCGTGATAAATGCGGTGTTGGGATTGAAATCTGTGGATGATTCTTTAATGTTCATTACAGAAATCGCTACTGTAATTTACGTCATAACTGTGCTATACCTTCTCTATATTCCGCTGATATTTAAGTATGGGGCGAAAAAATCCGTTATTGCCATAGCTGCATTGTTCTTTGTGCTGATGGTGATAGTGATGCTGTTCATCGATAAATTTAAGGTTTTCTTTTCAAAAATCGATTTGTCGCAAAACATCCCGATCGCCGCTGTGGTATTGGTGGGAATACTGTTGTCGTGGCTGTCCTATATTATTTCGATAAAAATAGTTAAATCCAAGGGATAGGTGATATTATGAGTGAAAAGTTGGTAAAAAATAGAGATTACAGAGATTTTCCCTTTGAAGATGTATCCAATGTCAGATGGATGATGTCAATGGTCATACTCTTCGGCGGATTTATAGCCTTGAGTGTGAGCGGAGGGGTTGTATTTTCACAATCAGATATTATAAATGCGGTGCTGAACTTCCTTTTGTTCATATTTATGGGAGTGCTGTCTATTTTCGTACTTGATGGAAAATGGTATAAAAAGTTGCTTGCTCCTCTGAAGTTAAAGGATGTGGCTGTAATAATCGCCATTTTGATATTGACCTATGCAGCGGCGTTTTTCTCGCTGTCCTTCTTAGATTTAAGTGAAGCTGTTGAAAATCCCGTTGTCGATTTTATAAGCAAAGAGAACGGGGCGCTGCTGACGGTCTTGCTGTTCATACAGTTATTTGTGGAAGAAATTCTCTTCGTGGTACCCTTTTTGTTCATCTACAACAAACTCAAGGGTGGGAGTAAAGTCTTTGCCTTGTTGGCAGCGTGGATTTTAAGTTCTTTGATATTCGGCGCTCTTCACTTGCCCACTTACAGTTTTAATTTTGCTCAGAGTTTCATCGTCATAGGTTCAGTGAGATTTGCCCTCAGCCTTGCCTATATTTGGAGGAAGAATCTGCTGTTGCCCTATATAACCCATGTGTTGTATGACGGTCTGATATTTTTGTTCATCTATATAGCCGGGACGCAGGGCTTGGTGTGATTAGATTGAAGTGCAAAATTAAATTCAAATAAAAATGACAAATCAAACAATTCCTGCTATACTGATTAATGCCTAGTATAATCCGCACAGATAGCGGGACTTGTTTGAGAACTCCAAGAATAAAAAAATTAAGGCGTTATTTTTATGAGTTCTCCTAAGTATTTAGGAGGTTTTTTTATGCAAAAATACAAGACGAGAGAGATTGTGACGGTGGGAATAGCCGTGGCGATAAACATCATCGGAGCCTTCGTGGCTGTGACCACCAAGGTGCCGCTCTTATTGGATCACATAGGAACTATGCTGATATGTTTGATGTTCGGCTGGAGGATGGCGGTGGCCTGTGCCTTCGTTTCATCCTGCATAGTTGCCATGCTCTTTGATCCCTATGCTCTGCCCTTTGCTCCCACGGGCATGCTGATGATATTTATGTTGGGTGTGTTTTTGGAGCATGACTTGGTGGAGAAGTTGGCGGCACCTGTTTCCATGCTGTTGATCGTGTTGCCGGCATCCATATTGGGAGCGATTATTGCAGGATACATCTTCGGTGGAGTTACTTCCAGCGGTTCATCCATAATTGTCAGATTTTTGATAAATTCGGGATTAAATCCTGCCCTTTCCACCTTTGTAATTCAGTTTTTCATGGAATATTTTGACAGACTAATGTCCTTTTATATAGCTAAAAAGATATACGGGAGGTTCTACATTGATAAGATACAGTAGAATTTTGGAAAAACAAAAAAGAGAAATTGTGTTGTTGGTGGGACGTCCTTGTTTTTGGAGCAAGTGTACCTTTTGCGACTATATAGAGGACAACTCCGACAATTTCGATTACATGATAAAATCCAACAGGGAGATCCTCGCCAATGTCACGGGGGAATTCGGCATCCTCGAATGTATAAATTCCGGTTCGGTCTTTGAATTGCCGAGGCAAACCCTTGAAGATATAAAAAATGTCCTCAAGGAAAAAAACATCCACACCCTCATCTTTGAGGCACACTATGCCTACAAGGACAGACTTGCAGAGATAAGAGATTTTTTCTGCGGAACTGAAGTGCTATTTAAGATAGGGATTGAAACCTTTGATTATGATTTCAGAGAAGGGGTCTTGAATAAAAACGCTAAGTTCACAAAGGTGGAAGAAGTAGAAAAATACTTTGATGCACCCTGTTTGATGGTGGGCATTAAAGGACAGACAAGAGAAATGATAGACAGAGATATGGCCATAATAAAGAAACACTTCAAATGGGCGACCATAAACGTATTTGTGGAAAATTCCACAGATGTGAAAAGAGATGACGAGTTGGTTGAGTGGTTCATGGACAAGTACGGGTATTTAAAGGATGATCCGAGAGTGGATTTTCTATATGAAAACACGGATTTCGGAGTAGGTGCAAAGGATTGACAAAAATAGGGGAAACCCTATTTTTTATTTTAAATTCACTCTAAAATGTTGCATTTTGCGAATAGCTATATTATAATATATTAAGGTCAAAGAAGGTCAAATACTTCTGAAACCATATAATAAGGAAGTGATTATTTGAAATACAGAGATTATTATGAAATCCTCGGAGTGGGAAAGGATGCCACTCAGAAGGAAATTAAATCAGCATATAGAAAGTTGGCGAAGAAGTATCATCCCGATTTAAACCAAGGTGATGAAGAGGCGCAGGAGAAATTAAAGGAAGTCAACGAAGCCTATGAAGTTTTGTCCGATGCGGACAAGAAGGAAAAATATGATAAATTCGGTTCTGATTACGACTTTGCAAACGGAGCCAACTTCGACCCCTCACAGTACGGTTACACCTACACAAATACAGGTGGAAGCGGAAGATTTTCAGATTTTTTTGATATGTTTTTCGGAGATGAAAAGACGACGGGAGGGTTCAGTTTTTCAGATATATTTTCAGATATGAACTCCGGAGGCAGAAGAAGACCGAGCAGGACCAGACAAAGATACAACACTGAGATAGAAATATCCTTGGAAGATGCTTACAAAGGTGCAGAAAAGCAGGTCAACCTATACTTAAACAACAAACCCATAAGTGTGGATTTGAAGATTCCGGCGGGCATCACTCCCGGCAAGAAAATAAAAGTAAAGGGAGAAAAATACGGAGTTTCGGGCGATATTTACTTCAAGATAGATCTCTATCCAAATAGGGATTTAAGGCTTGAAGGATTGGATATTTACCATGAAAGGGAAATATATCCGTGGCAAGCGGCTTTGGGCGATACCTTGACAGTGCAGACTTTGGAAGGAAAGGTAAAGCTGAAGGTTCCCAAGAATACAAAGGGCGGCTCTAAACTCAGAATTCCCAAAAAGGGATTTAAAGATTTAAAGGGAAACAGAGGAGATCTCTATATAGTATTTACAATAGTAAACCCCAGCAATTTAACAGAAGCTCAACTGGAACTATATGAAAAATTGAAGAATATATCACAATAGGAGGAATAGATATGAATTTTGAAAAATTTACTCAAAAATCACTGCAATCTTTACAGGATGCGCAAAACATCGCTTCGTCCTACGGTAATCCTCAACTGGAGGAAATTCATTTAAACTATGCGCTTACAAGGGATAAAGATGGACTTGTGCCACGAATTTTGAAATACATGGGAGTAAATGTAGATGAAGTGGAAAGGGATCTGGAAGCGGAGATCGCAAAACTTCCAAAACAAAGCGGCTCCGATGTCTACACATCATCGGAGTTTAAAAGGATAATGGACGATGTCGAGAAATTCGCTGAGGATTTTAAGGACAGTTATGTGTCTGTGGAACATCTTTACTTGGCTTTGATATCCTTAAAGGGTTCAAGATCCGGAAAGATTTTTGCGAAACACAATATAACCATGGACAGATTTTTAGATGCGCTGAAGAAGATCAGGGGAAATCAGCAAGTCAACACCGACAATCCCGAAGCCACCTATGATGCTTTGGAAAAATATGGAAGGGATTTGAGCAAGGACGCAAGGAGCGGAAAAATCGATCCCGTAATCGGCAGAGATGAAGAGATCAGAAATGTCGTCAGAATACTTTCCCGAAGGACTAAGAACAATCCCGTGTTAATAGGTGAACCGGGCGTGGGAAAAACTGCCATAGTTGAAGGGCTTGCACAGAGAATTATAAATGGAGATGTTCCCGAAGGTCTAAAGGACAAGGTGATATTTTCCTTGGATATGGGAGCCTTGGTGGCAGGTGCCAAGTACAGAGGTGAGTTTGAAGAGAGATTAAAGGCTGTGTTGTCAGAAGTTAAAAAATCTGACGGACAAATAATAATGTTCATCGATGAAATTCACAATATCGTCGGTGCAGGTAAGACGGAAGGTGCCATGGATGCCTCCAATCTTTTAAAACCCATGTTGGCAAGGGGAGAACTTCATGCCATAGGCGCCACAACCTTAGATGAATACAGAAAATACATTGAAAAGGATCCTGCACTGGAAAGAAGATTCCAAAAGGTACTGGTGCAAGAACCCACAGTGGAAGATACCATTTCAATTTTAAGAGGATTGAAGGAAAAATATGAGATATTCCACGGAATAAGAATTTCTGATTCGGCTGTAATAGCGTCTGCAACTCTTTCCAACAGATATATCACAGACAGATTTTTGCCCGACAAGGCGATAGACCTAATGGATGAAGCCTGTGCCATGCTCAGGACTGAAATAGATTCCATGCCGAGGGAGATAGACGATGTAAGAAGGAGAATTCTCCAACTGGAAATCGAAAGGGAAGCCTTAAAAAAGGAAACAGACGAACCCTCAAAGAGCAGGCTTGAAATATTGGAAAAAGAACTTTCAGAAGAAAAAGCTGAATTTAATAAATTGAGTGCAAAATGGGAAAGTGAAAAACAGGAATTAGACAAAGTTAAAAACATCAAGAAAGAGATAGAAGATGTTAAACACAAAATAGAAGAAGCTGAAAGAAATTACAACCTCGAGGAACTGTCTAAACTTAGATATGGTAGACTTCCCCAACTGGAAGAGGATTTGAAGAGGGCGGAAAGTGTCACCAAGGAAGAAAATTCCATGGTGAAGGAAGAAGTAACGGAAGATGAAATAGCCTATGTTGTCAGCAGATGGACCGGAATACCCGTTGAAAAGCTCAACAAGACTGAAAGAGATAAATTGCTCAACTTGGAAGATACACTTCATAAAAGGGTAATCGGGCAGGATGAAGCGGTGAAAGTGGTAAGTGATGCAGTGCTTCGTGCAAGAGCGGGACTCAAAAGCGAAAACAGACCCATCGGATCCTTTATATTCTTGGGACCCACAGGAGTGGGTAAGACGGAGACGGCAAAGGCACTTACAGAAAATCTCTTCGACGACGAGAAAAACATCATAAGGATAGATATGTCCGAATATATGGAAAAACATTCGGTATCAAGGCTTGTGGGTTCACCTCCCGGATATGTGGGATATGAAGAAGGTGGACAACTGACAGAAGCCGTCAGAAGAAAACCCTATAGCGTCATATTATTTGATGAAATAGAAAAGGCCCATCCCGACGTATTCAACATACTGCTCCAGGTGCTTGATGACGGAAGACTTACGGATAACCAAGGCAGAACGGTGGACTTTAAAAATACCGTCATAATCATGACCTCAAATATAGGTTCGCAATACCTGCTGGAAGGCATAGGAGAAGGCGGCGAAATCACAGAAGAGGCAAGAGAGTTTGTAAGGGAAGAAATGCAGAGAAGATTCAGACCTGAATTTTTAAACAGAGTGGATGAAATAGTCATGTTTAAACCTCTTGCAAAGGATGAAATCTACAAGATAATAAAAGCTGCCATAAAGGATATCGAAAATAGATTGTCCGATAGAAACATAACCATAGAAATCACAGAAGAAGCTCTGAACTTCATACTACAAAATGCCTACAACGTACAATTCGGTGCAAGACCTGTGAAGAGATACATCCAATCTAATATTGAAACGGAAGTATCCAGAATGATAATCAGAGATGAAATTGTCGAAAACAGCAAGGTGGCAGTGAGAATACAGGATGATAAATTAAAAATCACGTCTGAATGATGAAATAAAAAAGGCTCTTGTTAAAACAAGAGCTTCTTTTATTTGCAAAACTTTTATAGGTTTTTTAATTTTAAAAACCATCCAGTATATTCATGTCAAACCATCCAAGGGTGTTGGGATACTTTCGGTAGCCTATATGGTTCTCTATGTCGTAGGCATAGTACACTTCGATTGCATTGCTACCGGGGAAGTTGTTGTACGCAGCGAATACTATACATTTTGCGCCGTCTATCTCCTCAACTGTATAGGTGCATGTAAGTGTCATTCCATCGGCTATTCGTTGTTTGACCTGCCAAAAATCCATCAAGCCGTCGTAGGCCATTACAATGCCTGACAAATTGTTGCCACCGGGTTTCCAATTGGCGCCTAAGTAAGTGTCATTTACATAGTATGCCATGTTGTAAACGGGTATTCCGTCGAAAACATTGTACCAACATATGGTATCTTCTTCATTGCTTATTTCGATTAAAAGATCGGGGCGACTATCTCTAATGGGTGTCTCAATAAGTGTAGACTCGTACCTTGATATCTTAGTTTCTAAAAGCAATTTATCTTTGCGATGTTCCTTGCTCTCTTCATCAAAGGATAGGGAGTAGGCTTTTAAGGTATTTCCATCTATGAATGGAACGAAAACCATAAGCTCCGAGGGATCGTCACCTTTTTTAAAACTATAATAATTAAAGACATCAAGAGACATTATCTCATCGATTTCTTGTAATTTTATCACCGCCAAGGAGCTTTGATCAGGTGATTTTGAGGCTATGTTGAATTCATCGAAAATTCTATCTTCGACGTATTTTTCTAAAGATTCGTATAAAGTTTTGACGTCTTCTTCTACACAGCGATATTTTTCTTTTGATTCTTTCTCGGTCGCCTGTAAATTCTCCTTCTCTTCAGTGGATTTATCGCTGTTGTTCACTGTGGAGTTGGTGGTACTTTCCTCTTGGATTGCATTTTCATCTGATTTCCCGCAAGCGGTGAGAAAAGATATTAAGATAACAAAAATACATAGGCGAAAAATAAATTGTTTTTTCATAGAGTTCATTCCTTTATGGTAATTTATTTAATTAAATAGTATCAGAACGTAAAATTTTTTCAATGGAGATTATTTACAAAGGTGTAAATTCTTCGCTGAATTATAAAATCACAAAAAATTGTTAAATTTAAAACATTTAGCTTTAATATAATTTTTATTATTGTATAATGATAACGACAATATCGAAAATTTAATGGAAGGATAGAAAATGAAGGAAAGTTATGATGATATTATAAATATCAGACGTAAAATTTTTAAAGAAGTTGCAAGAATTGCCTACGAAGATCTGGATGTTACCGAATTTGAAGATGCGGCATATAGGTTGGTTCCCGGAGAAGTTTCCAAGTACAGAGAAAATATATTCAGAGCAAGAGCTGTCACCGAGGAAAGGCTCAGACTTGCCTTGGGGATGGATGCCAGAAAAATCAGTGAATTTAAAAAAATCACCGACGGATTTGAAGAGATAGATTTCGACCACAACGTCTATTCTCAACCGCTGATCAACATAATTAAATTTGCCTGCGAGGCTTGTCCCACTAAACAATTTTATGTGACGGACAATTGCAGAAAGTGCATGGCAAAACCCTGCACGAATGTATGTCCCGTAGGAGCGGTGACCATGGAGAAAAACAGAGCGGTCATCGATCATGAGAAGTGCATAAAGTGCGGAAGATGCGAAAAAACATGCCCCTTTAATGCTATCATACAGTTTGACAGACCCTGTGCATCCATTTGTGGAGTTGGAGCAATAGGAAGCGACGAGTACGGCAGAGCGGAAATCGATCAGGATAAATGCGTTCAATGTGGAAGATGCGTAACGCAATGCCCCTTCGGAGCAATTGCTGACAAGACGCAGATATACCAATTGATAAAGGCGCTGAAAGACCCCAAGAAAGATATTTATGCAATAGTGGCACCTTCTTTTGTGGGACAGTTCGGACTGGACGCAAGCCCTGAGCAGATCTTTGAAGCCATAAGAAAACTTGGATTCAAAGACGTAATAGAAGTGGGATTGGGCGCAGATCTCACGACGTTGCACGAAGCGCAGGAATACTTAAATAGAGTACCGGGAGAGATACCCTTTATGGCGACGTCCTGCTGTTATTCCTGGTCAATTTTGGTCAAGAAGCAGTTCCCCGATATGTACGAGTACATATCTGAATCTTCATCGCCCATGATCTACACAGCCCAACACATCCACAACATAGACAAGGATGCCGTAGTGTGCTTCATAGGTCCTTGTACTTCTAAAAAATCCGAAGCCATAGACACCAAGGTCAAGGATTTCGTAGAATTTGTAATAACCTTTGAAGAACTCATGGGAATGTTTGAAGCTAAAAACATAGACCCCGTTCATATGAACATAGACAAAAAGGTGGAAGATTCATCAAGTCTTGGCAGAGGATATGCCATTGCAGGAGGAGTTGCTGAGGCGGTAAAGAAAGTTGCCGAGGAGCTCTCACCAGAAAGGGATATAAAGATCGAAAGGGCCGATACGCTCACGGAATGCACCAAGTTAATGCAACTGGCAAAGGCCGGCAAGTACAACGGATATCTTTTAGAAGGCATGGCCTGTCCGGGCGGTTGTATAGCCGGAATGGGAACCATCAACTCTACGACGAAAGTCAAGAAGATGATCAATAAATTCAAAGGTCAATCGGACATCAATTCACCTCTGGAAAATAACTTAATAGAAAATGATTGAGAATAACCTGCTTATGCAGGTTATTTTTATGGAATCAGCAGAAAATTTTTAGTTATTTATTAAAAAATCTAACAAAGTTTTAAAAATTTATTAATTTCACCGTATTTACAAAATCCTCTGATATAATTCTTCTCAGGAAAGGAAAGTGTAAAAATGAATTGGAAAATAAAGAAGATTGGAGCTGTTGTTCTTGCGGTGTTGGCCTTGGCACCGAGTGTAGCACTTGCCGATATTGCTGTGGGGGACAGCATAGTCAGCTTGGGAGCGGATTTAAGCATAGAGGAAAAACAGAGCATCTTGAGGGAGTTCGGAGCAGGAGAAGACACCTTGACCATAGAAGTCACCAATGACGAAGAGCACAAGTACTTGGGAGGGATAGTTCCTGAGGGGAAAATAGGGCATAAGGCCCTATCGTCATCAATGATCACCTATACCGAAAAGGGAAAGGGAATAGATGTGGACATTTCTGAAAACATAAACTACATCACCGAAGAAACTTATAGAAATGCACTGGTGACAGCGGGAGTGACAGATGCACACGTCCAGATTTCAGCACCTTTAAGTGTCACAGGAACTGCGGCGTTGACGGGGATAATGAAGGCCTACGAAACTTCCACTGGAGAAAAAATCTCAGATGAAGTAAAAAAAATCGCCAATGAAGAGTTGGTGGTGACCACAGGACTTGAAAGGGATTTGGGTAAAGAAAAGACCAACGATTTGATGAATGCGGTGAAGGTTCAATTTGCCAAAAATATGCCCAAGGATGCCGAAGAAATACGAGGATTGATACAGAATATCTCCAAGGAGTACGATATAGATATCACCGATGAGCAGGTGGAAGAATTGACCATATTTTTCAACAAGCTCAAAAGCGTGGATGTGGATTGGGATAAGATAGCCCATGAAGCTGCAAAGTACTCTGAGATAGCCAAGGAATATTCGCAAAAGGTCATAGATTATTTAAGTTCTGAAGAGGGACAACAAACTCTGGAAAAATCCAAGGGTTGGTTCGCGAAATTAATCGACTGGCTCAAGGATTTCTTTGCAAATCTATGATTTTTTAAATCATAAAGAGAAAAGTTAATACACGGGATTACAAAAGTCTGCACCACAGTGCGGGCTTTTTTATCTGCAGTGGAAATTTGTTTTATAAACAAACATTAGTTTAATAATATCAACTATAAGTCTATAAATATCTTTACTTTGTAATTAAAGTTCTTAATATCGTTTAATTAAAGGATTTTTTAATGTATAATTGAAATACATACATTTTAACTGAATAAATTTATACAGTTAAAATGGAAGCTGAAAAATAAGATGATTACTTATTATTAAAATAATAAGTTTAAAACTTCATTGAAAGAGTAGGCTGAATTTGTTATAATAATGAAGATAATGAAATGGATTTCATGATGTGGGATTTATAAGAGGAGGTGTTATTCGATGTGGGGAAGTGAAAGCATGACCTTGTCTGAATCGGTCATAGTTTCGCTAGTAGGTTTTTCTATCGTATTTTTAGTTTTGATATCATTGGCAATTTTTGTCCGAATTATTTCTTCTGTTGTTGCTTCTGTTGCAAAAAATAAAGAAAAGGATGATACAAAACCGGCTCCTGCAAAGGCTCAAGCAAAGCAGCCAGCAGCAAGTGCAGAACAAAAGAAAGACGGTGAATTGATTGCCGTTATAGTAGCAGCTATCTCAGAGGACATGAAGCGTCCTGTAGATCAGTTTAAAATAGTCTCAATTAATGAAAAGAAATAATCAATTAATTAAATAATAATAAGGAAGGATGAATTTTAATGAAGTATCAAATAAAAGTAGATGGAAAAGTTTATGAAGTAGAAGTTGAAAAAGTAGGCGGACACAGATCTTTAAGTATGGCTGATTTCGGAACACCACCCGTAGCACCAGTAGCACCAGCACCACAACCTGCACCTGTGCAACAAGCGGCACCTGCACCACAACCAGCACCCGCACCGGCTCCAGCACCTGCACCTGCAGCGCCTGCACCAGCACCGGCAGCTTCTTCAAGTGGCGGAGAACAAGTTACATCACCCATGCCAGGAAATATTCTAAGAGTGGCAGTAAATGACGGTGATCAAGTTGGAGCAGGAGATTTAATACTTATCCTTGAAGCTATGAAGATGGAAAATGAAATTGTAGCTCCTATCGGCGGAAAAGTTAGTTTAAAGGTAAGAGCAGGGGAAACTGTAGATACAGATCAATTACTTGCTGAAATTAATTAATAGATAGTTACTGGGAGGAATTATATTGATATTCGTTGAAACATTAAAGGGTATATTAGCAGAATCAGGTTTTGCTAATATGACATGGCAAAATGCGGTAATGTTCTTAGTATCCTTTATACTTTTATACTTGGCTATTAAGAAGGAATTTGAACCGTTGCTTCTGTTACCCATAGCATTCGGTATGATGCTTTCGAATTTACCTGCAGCGGGTTTGATGGCAGAGGCGGAACCTTGGTATTCTCAAGGTGTACTTAGA
>JAUNLL010000078.1 GCA_030532275.1 Peptoniphilus sp.
TAATGCGAATACAATCATTCCATTAGTTACTATAAGTCTTAAAACTTCAGATACGTCGATACTGAAAAGACCATTTATAACAGTTGGAGTTAAAGTTATTATTCCTTGGAATAAAAGAGTTCCTATTATTACATGACTCAAATTTGCCTTATTGATGGAAGCACCTCCTATTAAAAGAGCTGCTACAGTTTGGAAAGTAAAGGACAAAGGAGCTTGGTATAATTGAATAAATCCATATGATTGTTGGTAGATCAAAATTCCTATAGCTGCAATAACAGTTGAAAGGATTATTGATCTTGTCCTCATTTTCCTTACATTTATTCCTGAGGCTCTTGCATATTGAGGGTTTGAACCCACTGCTGTCATAGCGGTACCTGTCTTTGTCTTGAAAAAACCCCATACTAAAAGTGCTAAAAGTGCAAAGAATAAAAGCATTCCCAAAGGAATTTTAACTCCAAAAATACTGAAACTCAAGAAATTTGAAACAATTCCTATTGATTTTACAGTTCCGTCAGCCCTAGTTAATGTTGTCATCCAGTAGTCTGCAACAGGAATTTGCTGTCTAAGTCCACTTCCTCCATAAGAAAGAACGGACACAGGGTTTCTGTAAGGTAAAAATAAATAGGCTATACACATGAAGGCAGTAAAAAAGTATCCTACATAAGTTGAAATGAGCATCTCATCGCCTATGATTTTGTTTAATATAAAGGCATAACCTCCGCCAAAAACTACTGCTATCAAGGCACCAATAATCATAGCTCCAAATAGCCCTGCAAGTCCTGTAAGTCCAAGTTCTATTGAAGTAACTCCGCCAAGTATCCCTGCAACTACACCTATAGGAAGACCAAAGTTAAGTCCACAGCCTGTTTGGACCATAGGTACAAGTGATAGGACTAAAATAGAAAACATACCAAATCTTGATATAACATTTTCAAAAGAGGACTTTACGCTAACGCCTGCAAAAGGTGCAGCAATAAATAGTATAACTAAAAATATCGCTATTATAATCCTAGCCCAGCCCAATCTATTAATATAAGTTTTTACATCTTTCATTTTATTTCTGCCTCCAGCTTCTCACCACTCATAAGTAGTCCAAACTCTTCTGAACTTGCTGTTGGTGGAAGTATTCCTGCAATTTTTCCTTCACATACAACTGCGATTCTGTCACAAATTGAAACTAATTCCTCAAGTTCTGACGAAACCATAACTATAGTTGTATTTTCGTTTCTATTTAAATCTTTCAAAGAATCAAGGACTAATCTTTTTGCCCCTATATCAATTCCTCTTGTAGGTTCTGATACAAATAATAACTCAGGCTCCATGGTCATGGCTTTGGCAAGGCAAACTTTTTGTTGATTACCACCAGAAAGTTGTCCTACTGCTTGCTTTGGTCCGTTGCATTTTATAGCTAGCGAGTCAATATAGGAATTAGCATTTTCTATCATCTTTTCTTCATCACGGAATTTTATTCCCATGATTTTTTTTTGTAAATTTATTTTCGACTTGCATGGCGTTGAAGGCTATATTCATAAAAATTTCCTCATTTAACAAAAGTCCAACTCCACGTCTATCCTCAGAAACAAAGGCGATTTTTTTGTCCAAAATCTTTGCCGTATCTCCAAGTTTTAATTCTTCGCCATTGAAAACAAGCTTGCCACCAACAGGATATGTCCCCAAGATTCCGTTTGGAATTCCAAGTTTTCCTTGTCCAGCAAGTCCAGCAATACCGAAAATTTCTCCCCTTCTTACCTTAAAGGTTGCATCATATACAGCTTCACCTGGCATATCTACCCAAAGACCCTTTGAGTCAAGGATAATATCATCATCACTTAATTTTCTCTCATCTTTTTCTGATATTGTTTCAGAACCCATCTCACCAACCATCCAACGCGCCACCTGATTTACATCAAGACCCTTTGCAGGACGATTTTCAACAATGGCTCCATCTCGTAAAATTACGACATTATCACAAGCTTCCAGAATTTCACGAAGTCTATGAGAAATAAAAATAATTGCTATCCCCAAAGCTTGCAGTCTTTTGATTGAAGCTATAAGCATATTTGCTTCCGATTCAGTTAAAACTGCTGTAGGTTCATCAAGAATAATCATCTTAACATCTTTTCTTCTTATCTCTCTTGCAATTTCAATAAATTGCTTATGTCCAACAGGCATCTCTGATGTAAGTTCATTTACATCCAAGTCCATACCAAGTTTGTTTAATGATTGTTCAGAAATTTTCTTGTTCTTTTCCACATCTATAGTCTCAAGTTTTTTCCCTAAAATCTTTGATACAACAGATGGTTGTGTTTCCTCCATATTTAGGGTAATGTTCTCCGCAACTGTAAAACCTGGTATCAAAGAAAATTCTTGGTGAACCATACCTATGCCAGCCTCTAAGGCCTCTATAGGATTTTTAAAATCTATATTTTTTCCATCAAAAATAATTTCTCCTGTGAAACCTCCCGTGTCATGAATAAGTTCCATCCCAAAAATAATATTCATTAGGGTAGATTTTCCAGCTCCGTTTTCTCCAACAAGTCCCAAGATTTCTCCTTCATCCAAACTAAAGTTCACATCTTTAAGGACCTGGTTGCTGCCAAAACTTTTACCTACATTTTTTAACTCTAAAAGTGTCTTTGACACATGATCACCTCTCTTAAACACAAAAATTATCAACGGCTTATAAGCCGTTGATAATTTCACTTATTTTTATTTATTCAGCATCGCCTTCAGCATTTTCTTGATCTTCTAAGATCTTATCTAAGTCAACATTTAGGTTTAGATATTCTTCAGGAACTTCAACTTTATCAAGTCCTAAGAAGCCTTTACCAAATACGTAAGTATCTTGAGCAATAAGTACGAAATTATCTAAAGTTTCTCCGCTAGCTCTATCTACCATCTTAGATCCCATCCAGCTTGCACCTTCTGTATAAGTTCCTAGAACTTCTGTAACGTCATCTTGGTTTGTTAGTTCTCTTTTTCCGTGTAAGACTTGATCAGCAAAGTCTACCATTCCTAGTGTAGATGTGTATCCTAAAGAGTAAGCCCAAGTTCCCATTCTATTTGCTCCACCTGCTTCACTAACTGCTTCTTCAACTCTGTTTAAGATTGCAGTCCAATCACCAGCTATATCTGTAAGCCCTACTGAGAAAGCACCAGGATATCCCATTATTGGTGATGGAAGGTCAGGTTCTACAAACATTGCTCCACCTGCTGCAACACCTCTTAGAAGCGGTTCTGTGTGGGCATCATTTGTACAGAAGAAAGCTGTATCTTTACCATATTTATCAATCCATGATTGGATGTTGTCGGCTATATATTGTTGTGCTCCTGGGACTCCTATATCTGTTGTTGGGTCTGGTGCGTTTAGTGAAATAAACTCAATTCCTAAATCTTTACAAGCTTGTTCCATGATAGCTCTTCTTAAGGCAAGAGTTTCAATAGACATATGTCTAGGGAAGGTGATATGAGCAAATTTTGTTGCTCCCATATCTTTTGCAGCTTTTATAATTCTGTATCCTCTTGATACGTTATCTACGTCAACAACAAGGTCTGCCGCTTTTGTAGTCATCAAAATATCTTCTTGTGGAGTAACGTCAAATAACAAAATGTCAGGTCTTTTTTCTCTAACTTTTTGGAAAGCTGCTACCGTTCCTGGTACTGATTGGTTCACGATTATAGCCTTCATCAAAGGATCATCTGCCATAGCTGTGATTTTTGAAATTGTAGTTTCAATTTCTGCTTCAAATCTATCAGGGTAAGTATCATGAGTAATAACTCCACCATCTTTAGAAGCACCGTATTTTTCTATTGCAGCTTCTGCACCACGGATTTCATCTTCTGATTGTGATACAGTACCTGTAATAAGACCGATGTGATATTCTTCACCATCTTTTAAAACTTCAAATTCAGCTTTTTTACCTTCTTCAGGTGCTGCTGCACCTTCGTTACTTGTATTTTCTGTGCTTGGACTAGTTGGTTCTTCAGTATCAACTTTTTGACATCCAAATAAATTTACAGATAAGGCTAACATTAATCCTAAAGTTAGCAACTTACTTTTTTTTGATTTCATATTAATCCTCCTAAATTTGCATAAATATAAAATATTGATAAAAGTATATAACATTAGCATATTAAAGTCAATCACTATTTTATTATTAACTCATGTATTTTTATACTTTATTAACTTATTATTGTGAAATACTAGTCAATTAATTTTTATCCCTTAGATAAAGATTGATTTTGTAATTTTTAAGTCTTTTATCACGTTCTGATCTTTATTCATT
>JAUNLL010000079.1 GCA_030532275.1 Peptoniphilus sp.
AACTAACCAATAGTAATCCCCCTCCTTGAGCCATTTACGTAGTACATTCTCATCACATTTTACTGCATAAGATTCAAAAGAATATTTTTGCAAAAATTCGTTTGACATACATTCTGATTCTACATAATTACAAACACTCATATTAGCATTATGTTGAAGTACTGCTGTATAAAGATACGAAAGTATTGAGGGATGTATTGCGTCATCACTGTCCACAAAATGGATCCATTCCCCACGGCTTTTTTGTAATGCATTATTTCTTGCAGCAGCCTGTCCTTGATTAGTTTGATGTATGACAATTATTCTTTCATCTTTCAACGCATAATCATCACATATTACACCACTATCATCTGTAGAACCATCATCAATAAGTATTAACTCAAAATTTGAAAATGTTTGTGCCAGTATACTATCAATACATCTATTTAGATATTTCTCACAATTATACACCGGAACAATGACACTAATTGTCGGACTCACAATTTTTTCACCTCAATCTGTTTTAGTCTGCGTAGAATACTCTGTATTGGTTCAAACTCGCTATCAACTATCCACTTTTGTATAAAAAAACTACCATAGGCCAAAGCCCATATACTAAACATATCATATTTTGTAAACACCTGTTTTAATTCATCCTTATATTTATTTAGTGATTGAATTAATCTTCTCCTAGTTTTTTTACGCGCATATTTTGATTCTATCTTTAATTCTTTAACAGCATCAACATAAAATTCGTAATACGCCATAAATAATCTTTTTAGTTCTTTATTATAATAATTTTGTTCATTCTTGGATCTAAAAAAATCAACTCTCTCCTCATACGCATCATAGAGATCTAATCTTCTCTCATTCCACTTAGAACGAATAATCCCCTCAACATTTTGATAATAATAATACAACGGCTCATCTATCCAAGATACCTTTTCAACCAAATACAAAAGTTTATATGTTGTAAATTCATCCTCATGTAAACGCCCATTAGGATAACGAGTATCATTAAATAACTCTTTTTGATATAGTTTATTCCACGCTACTGTTGCCTGTACGTTCAATTCAGACTCAAATAATTTCATCCCCTGAATAATCTTTGAAGAATCCATTACATCTTGAAAATTTTCCAAATGTTGTGGTTCTCTTACATAATTACATATACTAATTTTCGTCTTATCATTTTTTACAGCTTTATATAAAAATTCAAGATATCTTGGATGTATCCAATCATCGCTGTCAATGAAAGCAATCCATTCACTGTCACTATTATCTAGTGCCCATTCAATCCCTGCATTTCGTGCTGCTGACAACCCTTTATTTGACTGGTGAATCACGACAATCCGGCCATCTATCTCAGCATATTTATCACAAATTATTGAACAGTTGTCAGGAGAACCATCATCAACAAGTATCAGATCAAAATCTGTATACGTTTGTTTAAGAATACTATCAACACAGTGTTGGAGATACCGCTCAACGTTATAAACTGGAACAATCACACTAATTTTTGACAAAATCGTCACCTCAATAATTAAATATTTTTTTCTCAATGCGAAACAAAAGTAAATTTCGATTAGCAAAATATCTGGCATTTATTATTGCTTCTTTTGCTTTTTTCTTGCCCATAATTTCTTTCATATCTTTTGTACAATAGATAAGATGTCTCATCCATTTATCATGCCATTTAATATTTGTAATCTCTTTATTTACCCTGCAAATTCGTTTTCGTTCATCGCTATATAAATCAATTTTTATATATTGATTATTCATAATCAAATAATACAATATTGAATACTTTTTTCGATTCTGTTTTCCCTTAATTTCCTCAAAAAAACGTTTACCAAATTGAACCGCAACTTCATTCACTGCATCTAATTTTACAATATCCTTACTGGCAGCCATCATCGAGCCGGCATGTTGAACATAATAATAGCAACAATCTTGTATTGAAATTATTTTTTTGCAATAAAAAAGATATTCCAAAATAAATCCTAAATCTTCAGCAAAATTATAACAAGTTGTACAAAATCGTATACTATGTTTTTTAATAATTTTTAAATCAAATAAGGCAGTCCACACTTCCCATCCACTTCCATGGTAAAGAACATTGTATATCAAATATTCTATGTAATCATTCTGGGATTTTATTTCCCACATTCCTCTATCACGGACTGTCTTTTTAATTTCCTTTCCATTGTCATCAACCCAAATAATACCTGACTGAACTAATTCTGCATTATGAGATAGCGCTGCAAAATGCAATTGCTGAAGCCAATTCTTATCAAGATAATCATCTGAATCTGCAAAAGCAATGTATCGCCCTCTTGCATATTCAATACCAGTGTTTCTCGCCGCCGAAACGCCCTTATTATTCTGATGAATAACAGTTACCCGACAGTCCTTTTTTGCATAATCATCGCATATAGAAGGACAATTATCTGGTGATCCGTCATCTACCAGAATAAGTTCAAAATCATAAAATGATTGAGCTAATATGCTATCTACACATCGATGGATTTTATCCTCAACATTATAAACAGGAACAATTACACTTATTTTTGGCATCTATCTGCTTAACTCCCCTCATATACTCGAATTTTCGGAGCATAGTCCAGTACTTTCATCTTTTCCATTATTCTGTATAATCCCCTTAATATACGCAGTCAATTTAGTGCTGGAAACTCCATCGGTATGAGGTAAATACACAATCTGTACTCCGGTTGAAGCAAACTGTTTTTCATAGTTGTTCCATGCATCCGAACCTTTCCAATCATCACCAACAAACATTTTATGAAAACCTAATCGCTCCCAAGCTCCATATTTATCTTTACTATCTTGTGCTACTACCTTGTCTACATACCTGATAGCAGCAACAATACTCCTTCTTTCTTTAAAAGGTATCACGGGCGTTTTCTTTTTTTCTTTAATAAACACTTCATCAGTACTTAATCCAAAAATAAAATAATAGCATTTTTTCTTCGCATTCTCCAGTAAATTCAAATGCCCTATATGAAACATATCATATACACCTGTTGTATATCCAATAACCATTTCAATTCTTTCCTCCAATGTTGTTGTAAATGATAGTAAACTATATACCGATTTCTTATGAAAAACAACTTATTACCCCAGCTTATAGTTTTGCTTCTTTAATAATAAAATCTACAACTCTTTGCGTATTTTTCCCATCAGTCGCATAATGTAATTCATTTCTAATTTTTTCTCTCTCCTTAACCAGAAAATCACCATTTTTTGCGACAGTTTCTAAAAACATAATCATTTCTTCAATATTGTATATCTTCATTCCTGCCTGCATATAATAATTCATATCTACTGCAAACCCAGGTTTTTTTGAATAATCATCATAATCATCCCATATTAATCCAATAGGTTTGTCACACAAAAGATAATCATAATAAATAGATGAATAGTCAGTTATTAAAGCATCTGCCGCTGCAAGAAATCTATATGGCACAATATCATTGTTGAAAAAGAACTGATCTGAGACAAATCGTATATTACTAAGTTCAAAGTCATTTATGTACGCAATATCTTGAACGAAATGCGGTTTAACTACGATAAGTACATTATTTCTTTTTGCGGCTTCATTCAGCATTTTCGCACTTTCTAAATCAGTAATTAAAGGTAATGCATTTACAGATCCCGTTTTTAACCCAAATTTATGCTGTCTAAAAGTTGGATACCACATTATAATCTTTTCACATTCAGTATTCAGAATACTTTTTATATTTATTTGTTCCTTTGCAAACTCATCATTTCGTGGAAATCCCAATGCAACAATTTTCTCTCGTCGGATTTTTCTGACATTTGAAACAATATCAGCATATTTTTCGCCTGTAATAAAACAATAGTCAATATCATCTGGAATTGTATAATACTTACTGACATCTTTTATTGGCATTCCATGTGATAAGTAAAACGACTTCTGCCCCTTTTGAAATGGTGAAATAAATCTATTACAACAAATAATACATTTCACTCTTTTCTTGATATACTCGTTGCGAATGCGCTCTGAAAGACTTTCAGGATAGGCCTCACAGTACTCCACATTTTTTATCCTAGCTTTCTTCTTCCATTTGTCTATTGGCTCATCAAAAATCGACCAAATTAATAAATACCTATCATTAAATTTACGGTGAAGCAGTTCATCAAATACTGATTTTGTGTTATCCGACAAACTTGGTATGCTTTCAAATACAATAATAGATTTATTTGCATAATGATACGACCATTTAAACTTATAAA
>JAUNLL010000080.1 GCA_030532275.1 Peptoniphilus sp.
AAGAATCTTATCTTATAAAAGCAAAATTTCACAAATTCATAGTGGAGGTAATTGCTAGTGGGTGGAGGAAATTTTGGTGGATTTAAGAACACAAAAGGTTCTTTAAAGCTCGAACATCTTTTAGATGAGCTTAGGCAAAGTGGAGTAAAATTCACAGAAAAAGAGGTAATTATGATTACAAAGACTAAAAAAAATGAACTTGTGTGGCTTGAAAAGGGAAATAAAAGAAAAGGACTCGAACACATTTTCTTAAGACATGAAAAAGATCTAGAAAGAAAATTTGGAGTAAAAAAACAAGAAATTCCAAATTTTGTTAAAGATGTTTTTACAAATGGTATTGAGACAAGGAGCGTATTTAAAAATGGAGGATACCAAAAAGAATATCTTTACAAAGGTAAATATATTGTTATTTCAGGTATTGGAGCAAATGGATTTATTGTTTCAATATATCCAAAATAAAATGGAGGTAAATAATGCAGAAAAAAATTATAAGAATTATGCTTGATATATGGGCAGGTCCTATATGGGGTTGCTACTACGATGAAAGTAAAAAAGAATATGACTATTATATTCAATCAATTGCTAATGATACAAAATCAATGAAACTACATCAAGAACTTCAAGATTTATATTCTTCATATTACCATTTTGACTATAAGGGTCAAGCTTGCTACTTTGATGAAGAACAAGAAAAAAAGGATAAATATAAAATGCTAGAATTATTAGAGAAACTCAAAAAAAGAATTAATGAACTTGACGATGGGTCTTTTGAAATTGATGACAGAGAAACTGAAAGGATCAAAAATTTATAGAATGAAATAATGAAATTTAAAGAGTATGATAAAGTTAAAACATTGGTCGAAAAAGATGGATATCCCCCATCTACTATTGGAATTATAGTCAGTTTTTATCCTAACTCTGATCTTTGTGAAGTTGAGATTTGGGATAAAGATGAATATCCTATAGATGTAGTAACTTATGATGTAAATGAACTTGAAAAAATTTAAATGATTTAATCATTTAATAAATTTTAAAAGACTATGAGCATCTAGACTCATAGTCTTTTATCTTGCCACCTAAAGACTCTCTAAATCAGTTTTCTAAAAATCCCTAACTCAATGAGCCTAACAGGTCCCTTTTCTATTTGTTATAAATTTGTATTTATTATCCTTTTCCAAAGCTCATCAACGCCACTCTTTCTTACGTATTCATGGCTGTTGGTCGCTTCTTCTACATCGTAATAAGCCCAATGGTCATCGGCTAAATCCCAATAGGTTATCAGCTCATATTTATTTGCATTGATGAAATCTTTATCTGCACTTCTATTTAACATTTTGTTTACTATTTTTGTAACTTCAGCTCTTGTGATTTTATCTTCTGGTCTGAATTTGCCGTCGGGATATCCATTTATCCAACCCGCGGTCGCTCCCTTGCTTATGATTTCATAGGCCCAGTGAGTTTCCGGCACATCTTCGAAGGTCTTGTTTCCTTCACCCAGGGGTTCAAATCTCACCGCCATAGCTAAAAATTCCGCCCTCGTTATAGCTTGTTCAGGCTTGAATGTGTTGTCGGGATATCCCTCTATAACTCCAAATCTGTTTGTATGGGCTATGGCATCAGCAGACCATCTGTCTTTACTCACATCTGCAAAACTACTCCAGTAGGTTTCTTGACTGTCGAACTTATCCTTTAGCAGTCTTGAGAACATGACAGCCACTTCTTCCCTGGTCATGTTGTTCTCAGGTCTGAAGGTACTGTCTTCATATCCTACCAAATATTTGATATGTCTTTCCACGGCCTCGGGCTCTTCTATGTCCTTGGAATCCTCTATTAAAAGAGAACCCACGGGGTTGTAATCAGGTTTCGTCCACGGATAGATAATCGGAGGGAATATTATATCCTTTTCAGGTGCTTCCCATTGAGCGTACAGCGTAACATCTTCTAAGGGCATGGCGTAAAATTTATCTAATTTCAAATTTCTACCGCTGCCATCAGCCTCGGTGTTCCAACCCAAAAATTTATATCCCTCAGCAGTGATTCCCGGTTCTTTGGGGACTAAGAATACCTGTTCCCAATGCTTTCCTTGTTCGTCATAGCTAATATCATTATCCCAGTTGTCCCATTTAAAGGGCACCATGTGCTGAGTGGCAGGCAACTCGCCCGTGTACTTGACTCTATCGGGCAAGTTGGCATCGAATTTTAAAAGAGGTCTTTTCCTCAAGTAGCCCATCATGTAAGAGCTTGGGGCATGATTATCTACATCCACCCTCTTTAATGCCCCATCAGGGTCATTGTACTCAGGGTACAATCCGTAAATACGCTCCTCTTTCCTGTCATAATTTTCGAAATAGTCATTATCACTAAAAGAATATGACCCTTCTTTTTCCACAGTATTAAAATAACCCACAGGATCGCTTGACCAGAAAAAATACTCCGACTTATTTAATTCTGTGTCCTTTTTATTTTCGTAGAATCCTATATGACCCTCCTGCCAAACCTTGTAGTCTTTGTTGTATACGCTGGGTATGTATGAATATTCAAGCCCTTCTTCCGTTGTATACTTGGGAAGCTCAAAGGCGCCTGACAAAAATTCTTTGCGCACTCCTATTAAGGCGTTATCTATTTCCTCGTGATAGTATCTTCCCTCTCCTTCTTCCGGTTGAGGCTTCAACTCCGATATGGGCAATTCAATTTTCGTGGGGTCATTAACGCCGTTTGCCGTTTTTATTCCGCCCCAGAAGATGCCCTTTTTGATTTCTCCAATCCTGCCCGCTCTAGCTTCCACAGCATAAATGGATTTGTCCCCTGACAAAAATTCTCCATTTTCTATGAGGTCTATGCTGTAATTTTCGTGATTGATCAGGATGGCGTGTCCTCTTCCCGTCGCACGGAATTTAGCATCGGCAATCCTACCTATTGTGGTCGGCTCTGTTTTATTGTTAGGATAGTAATTAAATGTCAAATGCACTGCATCGGCATCTGTCGCCTCGAAGATTCCGCCCGATATCTCGCCGATTTTCGCTCTTTGAGAAGTGTAGAGGGTGTGTCTGATAAGATTTTTACCCTCTATTTTGTCGATGTTTCTAAAGGTTCCGCCCGATATCTCATCGATAGTCGTATATTGCCCCACTTTGGCTGATACCATGTAAATCGCATGAAGTCCCTGGAAGGTACCACCCGATATCTCGCCTATGGAAGCCCCTTTGTCGGGATAGCCGGAAGCATTGTTGACGTATAAAACTACGGCTGAAAAATAATTAAATCTGTATTCGTTGTAATTGTATTCATCTGTATCCACTTCACACAAATAGGTTCCGCCTGATATCTCGCCAATTCGAGAACCGTTTCCCACAAGTATTGCCGCATCGTTAACAGAAATAAATCTTCCACCGCTGATTTTATCGATTGTGGACTCTCGTACATTGACGACAGCATCTATGGGTTCAAGAGAACCTTTATTATTTCCATTTTTAAAAGTCCCGCTTTTGATCTCGCCTATTCTTGAATTTCCTTTAAGATAAATGGGGTAACGATCTCCTATAATCTCCACATTTTCGATCGTGTCTATGTGCGCACCGTCCTTTAAAACTATTCCGTCACGTCTTTTTGCAGATATAATTCTTCCGCCCTTAATGGTGCCCGTGGCATCAGGACCTTCAAAGCTTATTGCATTTGTATTTGTAATCACCGCATTGTTAAAGGTGAGGTGCCCATCCCTTACAGTTATGTCAATCTTATCCTTTGAGGTAGTCAGTTCGTGGCTTCCGCCGTCATTGATGATAATCTTGTCACCCTCTTCAGCAGCATTTACAACTTCGTTTATGTCTTGATCACTAGTCAGTTCTATGTCTGTCGCAAAAACCTCTTGCTTGTTGAAAATAAAAATTAAACACAATAATATAAATCCAACAAATCTTCTCTTCTTCATAAATTTCACCTACTTAAATTTAATATTGTCTATTATGTAAAATAGAGGACTTGTACCTTGTACTAGCCCTCAAGTTGATACTGTACTATCTCTATGATACTCCTGCTATTGGCGAAAATCAATTTTTAAAGTACTTAATTTTAAATAATTCAGTGGAATTTTTTTCTTCAATAGATTTTGTATTGGTTTTTCGAAAAAATAGATCATCTGTAACACCTTTGAACAACATGGTAGATCAACTCACCCATCTATCATAAAGCGTCATCCTATTTGCGTAGTATCTTCTCCATTGCCTTTCCACTTGCAAGCTCATCAACCA
>JAUNLL010000081.1 GCA_030532275.1 Peptoniphilus sp.
ATGGGATCAAAGACGTTCATAGTTCCTATGATGAAGTTCTTTATATCTTCTTCGCTCAAGGCTAAATTTTCAAGAAATGTGCTCATGCCGTCATATACTTCTATGGTTTTTGACAGATTGGGATCTCTGTAAGAGTAGGTTTCCATATCGGAGGACATGGAAAATCTAACTCCTGCACCGTAGGCGCCGCCCTTTGCTCTTATGTTGTCATGCAGATAGGTCGAAGAGAGTATATTTGCCAGCACTGAAAAAGTGCCCTTGTATTCCGCACCCAATTCCTTTAGATCGAAGCCCTTTGAAACGTACTGAACATTTGCCGGCAGTGAGAAACCTTGATTTTTTTGTTCTTTTTTAAATTCGTACTCTTGCTTTTCCAAAGTTTTCTCAGGTAATTGATCTATGAATTCTTCTATGAATTGGATATTTTGCTCATAGGATTTTTTTGATCCGGTGAAATGCACTATTAGGTTTTTAGAATTTACAAAATTCTTCATCAAGTGTTGGAGGGACCCTTTGAATTCCTCCCACTTGGATTCGAAGTTTGAAACTAAATCCCTCAGGTAAAAATAATTTTCAAGTCCGCTTATTTTGGCGGTGTAGTCCGATTGTTTCAGGAAGTAACTCTTCACGGTTTCGATCATTATCACATGACCGTTTTGCAAAAGTGAAGATTCATCTGCCGATTTTTCCATTTGAAGTAGCTCTTTAATCCTGTCCTTTTCCTCTAATTGCGTGTTTAAAAGTATTTCTGCCATGAGGTCCAAGGATTTTTTGAAATTTATATCCAAGGTCTTAAAGGATACGTTGAATCTTGGATTTATATCATCTCTATCTTTGTAATTTGCATATACCACTGGATTTAGAGAGTAATTTCCCAAGACCTTGTAAATTTCCGAGTCCAACTTTGCGTAGTGGAAATTCGATGTTGATAGCTTGCCCACTAAGTCTGAAAGCAGGGAGAGATTTGCTATTTCCTCCCTTTTGACATGAGATGCATCAAAGGAGAAGGTGATGTAGCTTATTTCATTGGTGAACTGTTCGTTGAAGAGATAAGTTCTACCCTTATTCTTGTTCACTTCCAAAGGAATATGGGTTATTTCCTTGTTTATATCCGATATTTCAAGAGAGGGGATAGTTGCCTTGTCCTCGGGGCTGTCCTCTGAAAGCTGAAAATCAAAAAGTTTGTGAGTTTCATCGATCATGGATTGCAGCTGTGAATCGTCTAAAGAGTTCTTGTGATTTTGCAATTCATCCTTTATTCTCTGTGCTGTTTTTTTATCCTTGTCAATTTCGGGTTTGGCAATGAGCAGAAGGGCATAATTGTTATTTAACAGTTTTTCTTCTATATATTTTTCAAAGAAGTCGGAGTCCATGTTTTCTCTTAATTCTTTGATTAAATCGTTGGTCTTTAGACTGTCAATGGGTGATTTGTCATAGAGCCATGAATTCATCGCCCTTATGTTGTATATGATGGACTTCATAGCTCCGCCACCCTCGCGGAAGGAAAATTCAAATTTATTCAGAGTAGCCTTTAGCAGATCTCTGTCCAGTCCCTTTTCGACTATATCCTTCAAAGCGTCAAATATGGTTTGCTTGAATTCTTCACTTCTTGACGCATCTGTGTTTTTTGCGATTATGGAAATATCCAGAGCAAGGGATGAAGAACCTTCAGCGTAGACATCTTCAGCGAGATTTTTTTCCAACAGGGCTCTTTTAATGGGAGCGGAATTGGAATTAACAAGTAACTCGATTAAAAAATTTTGCATGAAACTGTCCAACTTGTTGTCGCTCTTGCCAATGGACCAGCTATAGGCAAGGTAGTCTTTATTTTCCTTGTCTTCAGAGGAGTTAAAGGTGCCGTGAACTGTCTTGGGCTCATGGAAGGGAGCATTTAATTTTATCTGTGAATCGACTTTTTTGTAATCAAAATCTGATAGATAGTTTTCGTCAATGTATTCAAGGGCCTCCTCCATGTTTAAATCTCCGTACAAGTATATATAGGAATTTGACGGATGGTAGAATTTTTTATGAAAGGCCAAAAAATCCTCATAACTTAGGTCGGTGATGTTTTCGGGATTTCCGCCGGAATCAACTCCGTAGGAGGAGTTTTCGTGCAGATTGAAAGTTATTAGATCTGAAACTATATTTTGTTCGTCGGAATAAACGCCCTTCATCTCGTTGTAGACTACTCCGTTGTATATTAGGGGAGCATCCTTATCCTCAAGCTCGTAATGCCATCCCTCCTGCCTGAAAATCTCTTCCTTTTCATACATCAGGGGATAGAATACGGAGTCCAGATAGACGTCCATGAGATTGTAAAAATCCTTTTTGTTTCTGGAGCTGACGGGATACATGGTCTTGTCGGGATAGGTCATGGCATTTAAAAAAGTTTGCATACTGCCCTTGATCATATCCATAAAGGGTTCTTTCGTTCTATATTTTCTGGAACCTGAAAGCACGCAGTGTTCCACTATGTGGGGTACACCTGAGGAATTTTCGTGAATTGTTCTGAAAGAAATACTGAAAGCCTTGTTTTCGTCATCATTTGAAAGAGTGAGTACCTTGGCTTTAGTCTTTATATGTTCGTATATTTTTGCAGTGGAAGCTATATCATCGATATATTCTTCGGTAATTAATTTATATTTGTTCATATAAACCTCCTTGATTATCTATTATACCCGTTTTTACGCTTATTTTACTAAAGAAAAAATTTCAATACAATAATAGGAGAAACTACATAATTGGTGTAAAGTTTGATATAATGTTTCTATAAAAAGGAGGTTAAAAATTAATATGGAAAACAGTTTTTTTGAAAGAAAGTTTGGCCTAAGGGAAGCTAACTCCGATGTTAGAACTGAAATTATGGCCGGACTTACTACTTTTATGACTATGTCCTACATACTCATAGTAAATCCCAACATCCTTTCGGAAACAGGTATGGACAAGGGAGCGGTATTCACCGCCACTATAATTGCATCTGTAATAGCCATGCTCATCATGGGCTTTTATGCGAACTTACCCTTCGGACTTGCGCCGGGCATGGGGCTTAACGCCTTCTTCACCTATACAGTTGTACTGTCCTACGGCCATACTTGGCAATACGCCCTCACGGCAGTATTTATCGAAGGGATTATTTTTATTTTGTTGAGTATATTCAGCGTGAGAGAGGCCATATTCATATCCATACCCATAGCCATAAAAAATGCGGTGAGCGTGGGAATAGGATTGTTTATATCCTTTATAGGATTTTCAAATGTGGGTCTTGTAAAGCAGGGAGAAGGAGTTATCTTGGCTCTTGGCGACTTACTCACTCCCAATATGGCGGTATTTTTCTTCGCATTGGCGTTGATGGGATTTTTGATGGCAAAGAAAGTAAAGGGAGCTCTCTTATTCGGGATCATAGGATCCACAATTCTTGCAATTATTTTAGGAGTATCTCATTTACCTGAAACTTCAATCTTCACCATGCCGCCCTCATTGAGCAGCATAGCCTTTAAATTGGAGTTTAGCAAAATATTTACCTTTGATATGTTCTCAGTAATGTTTACATTCCTCTTTGTGGATATGTTTGACACCATAGGAACTCTTACGGGAGTTGCGACAAAGGCTGGAATGATAAACGAAAAGGGAGAACTACCCAATGTGGGCAAAGCTTTAATGGCGGATTCAGTGGGTACAGTTGCCGGAGCACTTCTGGGAACCAGTACAGTCACCACCTTCGTAGAATCGGCAAGTGGAGTTGCGGATGGAGGAAGAACGGGACTGACAGCTGTTTCAACGGCATTTTTCTTTTTGATATCACTGTTTTTGTTCCCCTTGTTTGCCATAGTGCCGGGAGAAGCCACAGCAGCAGCCTTGGTAATGGTGGGACTGTTCATGATGAGCCCCATAAAGGAAATCAATTTCGAAGACTTCACCGAATCCGTGCCGGCATTTTTGACAATTACGCTCATGCCCTTTGCCTATTCAATCGCTGAAGGAATCAGCTTCGGAATAATGTCCTTCGTTCTTTTAAAACTCATAACAGGAAGAAAAAAAGAACTCACACCCATGATCGTAATATTAGCAATCATATTTTTCCTGAGAATAATCAGCCCCATAATCCAAGCAACATTTATGTAGGATACTTAGGAAATCAGGTAATCATAGAAAGTATCGATTTATTTTTATTTGAGTAAGTCGATACTTTTTGTATGTATTGTGCAGATACAACAGAAGAATTAAAGAGGAAATCACATTGTGAG
>JAUNLL010000082.1 GCA_030532275.1 Peptoniphilus sp.
AGGCAATAACTTAATTGCACTTTCAAGCTTGCTGAAAAGATATGAGGGCAAGGTGAAGTGTATTTATATAGATCCTCCGTACTATTTTATAAAAAATAAGCCAGCAGATTCCTTCAAATACAACTCAAATTTCAAACTAAGTAGTTGGCTTTCTTTTATGAAAAATAGATTAGAAGTTTCTTATAAGTTATTAAAAGAACAAGGTGTGCTGTTTTGTCATATTGGAGAAGAAGGCGTTCATTGGATGAAAGTATTATTAGAGGAATTATTTGGTGAAGAAAATTTTGTAGAAACGTTCATATGGAAAAACACCGATAATCCAGACTCACTTTCTCCAAAATCACGTTCAGCGGTTGAATATATAATTTGTTATGAAAAAAATAAGAATAATTCAATAGGATACAAAGGTAAAAATTCAGAAAACGGAGATGCACCACTATTAAATTCAGGTAATTCAATACATTCATTGGTTTTTCCGCCTCAAACTATAAAATTCAACATTGCAGATGGCATTTATTCGGGTAAACCAGATAGGGTTGAAATATATGGAGAGTGTATTGTTGAAAACGGTACAAATAAAAACACTGTTACGTTAATTGGAGAATTTAAATGGGGACAAGAAATGCTAAATGATGAAATAAAGAAAGGGACATACTTTTTAGTTAAATCCTCAAAATTTTCTATAAGATTTCAACGTAAAGAGGCTACAACGATGGCTCCAGAAAAATTTATAGAAGAACAATATTTATCAAAAACGATAGGAGTTGGAACTAATGAAGACGCAACGTCGCACTTAAAAAATATGGGGTTGACATTTTCATACTCAAAACCAGAAAGTGTTATTTCGTTTTTGATAAATGCAACGACTGAAGAAAATGATTTAATACTAGATTTTCATTTAGGCTCCGGCACAACTTGTGCAGTAGCTCATAAAATGGGGCGTAGTTATATAGGTGTTGAGCAAATGGACTATATCGAAGATATTACAGTTGAGAGAATGAAAAAGGTGATAGACGGAGAACAAGGTGGTATCTCTAAATCTGTAAACTGGCAAGGTGGCGGTTCCTTTGTATATTGCGAGCTGATGGAAAATGCAAACACGTTAATAGAGAAAATACAGGCAGCTTCTAACGAGACAATCAACTCAATAAAGGACGAAATTTATGCAGATGAGCGTATCGTTCCATATATTACAAGAGAAGAGCTAAAGGAAGCTGATGAAGCATTCGTTGAATTGGAGTTGGAGGATAAGAAAAAAGCTCTTATTGCGCTAGTAGACAAGAATAAACTCTATGTGAATTATTCGGATATGAATGATGAAAGTTATGCCGTGAGCGAAATAGATAAAGAGTTTACAGAGTCTTTTTATGCGGAGGTCTAATATGGCGGAGCAATTTTTATATGAGAAATTAGATGTGGCAAAGGAGTTAGGTATATCAGCAGAGCTTCCTGAAATCATTGGAAGCGGTCTATCAAAGAAAATAGCTTTAAGAGAGTATCAAATAGATGCCTTTAAAAATTTTGTAATGTATTTTGAAAATGACAATCTTAGAAAAAATAAGCAGGTTCATACTCTCTTTCATATGGCGACCGGTAGTGGGAAAACTGTCATCATGGCAGGGCTTATACTATATCTATATACTAAAGGCTATAGAAAGTTCTTATTCTTTGTAAATCAGACGAATGTTCTCGAAAAAACGATTGATAACTTCATCAATCCCCTTTCACAGAAGTATCTATTTGCTGATGTTATCGAATATATGGGGAGAAAAATAAAAATTAAAAAGGTGGATAATTTTAGCGGCAACATCTTAGATGACGATATTGAAATTGTATTTACCACCACACAAAAACTTCATTTGGATCTATTCGAAGCAAAAGAGAATTCGCTAACATATGAAGATTTTGAAAACAATAAAGTAGTTTTTATTTCTGATGAAAGTCATCACATAAATTCCCTTACAAAGAAACCGACAAAGGATGAAGAAGAAGCTGCTAAAAGCTGGGAATATTCTGTCACTAATGCCTTATCTCGTAACAAAGACAGTATTATGCTTGAATTTACGGCTACTGCTGATATTAAAGATGCGAATGTAAAAGAGAAGTATACAGATAAGATAGTTTTTAATTATCCACTCTTTTCCTTTAGAGAAAGTGGATATACAAAGGATTTTCAAAATTTTGCAACGGATACCAATTTATGGACGAGAACGCTCCTGGCTCTTGTAATGAGTGAGTACAGGAAATTTTTGTTTGCAGATCTAAAACTCAATATTAAGCCGGTTATCATGCTTAAGTCTCAAAAGATAGCCGAATCAGAAAAATTTTATACTGAATTTTTTAAGCATATAAAGGTATTAACGACTGATGATTTAAAAAAATTGGATTTAGTCGGAATAGATAGATTGACAGAGGCTATCAATTACTTTAAGGATAAGGATAGTACATTAGAAATTTTAGAACAGTCTATCAAGGCATCTTTTACAGAAGAAACTTCAATCATAATGAACGGTGCTTCTGACAGCAACAAAGAAAAGCAACTCTTAGTTAATTCTCTTGAAGATTTAGATAATCCTATCAGAATTATTTTTGCTGTAGATATGCTAAATGAGGGATGGGATGTTTTAAATCTCTTCGATATTGTTCGTTTATATGACACGAGACAAAGTAAGTCGGGTGGTAAAATAGGTAACTATACAATCAAGGAAGCGCAACTTATAGGAAGAGGAGCGAGATATTGTCCCTTCGTGGTAGATGATGAGGAGCTAAAGTTTAAGAGAAAATTTGATGCTGATGTTTCTAATCCTTATAGACTTTTAGAGACGATGTATTTTCATAGTAAGAATGACTCAAGATATATCTCTGAGTTAAAACAGGCTTTGGTAGAATCGGGACTTCAACCGCCTGATCCTATAATATTGGAGTACAGACTCAAAGAGGAATTTAAAGATAGCGATTTTTACAAGAAATCCTATGTTTTTTCTAACAAAAGATTGCCTAAGAGCCGAGAAGAAGTGCGTGCTATTGAACCGAGTATTAGGTCTAAAACATACAACTACACTGCTTTATCGGGCAAAGGAAATATCGTTAATTTAATGGGAGAAGATAAGGAGAATACGGATTCTATAAAAACTAATTTAAAAACCCTCAAATTTAAGGAGATTGATCATAATATATTGCTGGGAGCAATCGAATGTTTCGAAGAACTACGATTTGATATTCTAAGGGAAAAGTATCCAAAGCTTAAATCAATGAAGGAGTTTTTAAGATCAGATGAATTTTTAGGAAATTCGAGATTGGATATAAAATACTCGCAGGATGAAATTGACGGAAAGATAATATTTTTGGCAGTAAAATACGCACTCTCAAAAGTCGCTTCCCATATTAAGGCAATTAAACCGGAATTTATTGGCTCTAAGGAATTTGAACCGATGCAATTAAAATCAGTTCTTAGAGACAAGAAAATTAGTCTATCTTCTATTGATGGAAATGGTGGAAAGGGAGACTCTCAAAATAATTCCATCAATGATGATTTGCGATTAGATTTAACGAATGAAGCTTGGTATGTGTTTAATGACAATTATGGGACAAGTGAAGAAAAACTTTTTATCAAATATTTCAAATCACACATAGAAGAAAAACTTATAGATAAAAATTTAGAATATTACGTAATTAGAAATGAAAGAATACCGGAGCTTGCGATATACTCCTTTGAAGCCGGCGAAAGATTTGAACCTGACTTTTTGTTATTTGTCAGAAAGAAAAGTAGTGCAGGAAATCAGACTTATCAAGGATATATTGAACCTAAAGGTTCGCACTTGTTGGAGCAAGATAAGTGGAAAGAGAAATTTTCTTTGCAAATTGAAGAAAATCATTCCATCAAAGGATTATTTGCTGACGACTATAAGATTATCGGTTTTCCATTCTTTAATGATGTTAACAGGATGGAAGATTTTGATGAGGCTATGGATAGATGGATAGAGAAGTTATAAAAATTAACATAGGAGGTGGTTAAGATTAAAGGTGAAATTTCAAGAAAAAATTTAATAAAAGAAATTGAAAAGGCTATAGCAAGTGAAGAAATAGCAGCTTTTATTGGAGCAGGGTTATCTGTGCCAGCGGGTTTTCCAACTTGGTCTGAATTGCTTAAACAGCCTGCTTTTGAAATAGATTTGATGGTTGAAAAAGAAAGCGACTTAGTAAATTTGGCTCAATA
>JAUNLL010000083.1 GCA_030532275.1 Peptoniphilus sp.
AGTTTCATTTTTATCATTCCTATCTGCACGAAGGCGATTTTTTTATTCTTGTCCAAGTCCACAACAGTACCCTCAGCATTTAGAGATGCAGCTCTTACGCTATCTCCTATTTTTAAATTTCTGCTTGGATTTGAGGCTTTTTTCAAGACTATTTTATCACTTTTTGACAAAGTTTCGTCTAAATTTTCTCTCAAAATATCATTTACTTCTTGAAGCCGCCTTGATTGGGATGAACTCAACTCATTTTTCAAAGAATTTATTTCATACATTACCAGCTTGATGTTTTCTTTGGTATTTAAAAGTAGCCGCTTGGCTTCTTCTCTGGACTGCTCCAATATCTTTTCCCTTTGAGATTTTATTTTTTCCATCTCTTTGTCCAGCTTTTCATTTTTTTCTTCCAGTTCCAGTCTTTTTGTGCTGATTTGCTGTTTGTTTTCCTCTATGAAAGATCTGTCCGATTCAATGGATTTTAGTACTTCTTCAAAGGCGATATTTTCTTCACTTATGAATTTCTTGGCTTCTTCAATTATATCATCGGGTAGTCCTAACCGCTTTGAAATTTCAAAGGCATTGGATTTACCGGGAATTCCTATTATCAGTTTGTAGGTGGGAGAAAGGGTATCCACGTTAAATTCCATGGATGCATTGGCCACTCCCTCAGTTGTAAGAGCGTAGGTCTTCAGTTGGTTATAGTGAGTTGTGGCAACTGAAAGGATTCTTTTCTCCTTCATGTAGTCCATTATTGCATTGGCAAGAGCGGCGCCTTCCGTGGGGTCCGTGCCGGCTCCCAACTCATCAAATATCACCAGACTTCTGTCCTTGGCATATTTTAAAATTTCAACTATGTTGACCATGTGAGATGAAAAAGTCGATAGAGATTGCTCTATACTTTGTTCATCTCCGATATCCGCAAGTACATTTTCAAAAATACCCACTTCACTGGACTCCTCAGCAGGTATGTGCAGTCCGTACTGTACCATCAGTACAAGCAAGCCCAAGGTTTTTATGCTCACGGTTTTTCCGCCGGTATTGGGCCCTGTAATTATCAAGGATGTAAAATCTTTCCCTAAATAAATATCTATGGGAACGACATTTTTCACCTTCAGCAGAGGATGCCTTGCATTTTTTAAATTTATATATTTGTCATATTTCACTTTAGGCTTGTTAAAATTCAGTTCAACCGCCATCTTAGCCTTGGCGAATACGAAGTCCATTTCCGCAAGTATATCTTGGTTTGCAGCTATGGCATAGCTTTGGTCTGCAACTAATTGCGACAGTTCCGCCAATATTTTGGCAATTTCTTCAAAGTCATCGCTATAAAGTGAATTTAATTCGTTGTTCAAATTTACAACAGCCATGGGTTCCACATAGACAGTTTGTCCTGAGGAGCTTCTGTCATGCACAAGCCCTTTGACTTTGGATTTATTTTCGAGTTTTACAGGTACTACATACCTGCCCTGTCTAAGGGTTATCAAGCTGTCTTGAAGATACTTCTTCGTATCTTCGGAAGAAATTATAGAATTTAATTTATCTCGAACAGCTTCTTTTTTTCTCGCTATCTGTTGTCTTATCGAATAAAGTTTAGGTGAAGCGTTATCTGAAATCTCCTCAGATGATATTATTGCATTGTTTATCTCATCTTCTATATTTTTATACTCCGACAGATTCTCCGCTCTATATAAAAGTATCGTCCCTTCAATTTCTGAACCGTCTATTTTGAAATAGTTCCTCAAATATCTGGACACTCTTAAAAAATCGGAGATACTCAAGAGTTCAGCCGCGCTTAAAGTCCCTCCCATTTGAAGTCTTTTAATCATGGGCTTTACATCCTTAATTCCAAAAAGAGGCGGATTGGACTTTTTAGCTATATATTTTATGGCTTCTTCCGTTTCGGCAAGTCTGTTGTTGATTTCTTCCAACTCAGTTGATATTTCAGTACTGTCGGCAATATCCCGTCCCAAATCGGAAACTATATATTTTTTTAGAATATTTAATATTTTGTCAAATTCAAGAACTCTGCAGGATCTTGCCACAAGATCTATCATAAAATCCCCCTGTTTAAGTGACCTAAACTCACCGAGCCGTACTTATCTTCTAATTTTCTTCTGATTTTGCTGTCATCGACATCTGTTTTAAGATTATTTAAAATATCATAATAAAGATTTACCTTTTCTTCAATATCAGATATTAAATTTAATTTAATATTTTTTATTCCGTGTTCCAATAGTGATTTAACCTGATTTGAAAACATAAGCGGATGAGCATTGAAAACTTCACTTACGGAACCTTTTCTTCTGACAAAGAATTTGTCTTTAAAGGAGTCCTCCAAGTAAAATCCCTTACTGTACTTACAACTGTCACATCTTTGAGAATCCTTACAACCTAATTCCACAGACATGGGACAGTGGACCATGGTCATGACGGGAATAAATCCGTGGGCAATCACTTCTGAGATTTCACCGAAGTTTTTGGCTATGGCCTTTATCTGAGATAATTTAAGTTCAGGAGACAGTATTATTCTGTCAAATCCTATTTCATGCAGGTATTGGACGGAATAGCTGTTAAAGGCGTTAAGTCCTATATCTGCAACTTTTTTTACAGATATATCTTTAAGTGCGCTTATTTGAGATAAGTTGTTAACTGCAACTTCATCTATTATATCTAAATTTTCCTTCAATATGCCCATGCTTTTTTCCAATTCCCTTGAGCTTTGCAATTTTCTAAATACAGCTGATATTTTAATATGCTTTTCTCTGAGATGATTTGCCGATTCTTTTGATAAATCATCGATCGGAAAGTATATTTTATCTACCTTAGCTGTGTCGATTTTGAACAATTCTTCCGAATTGGACACTTCCACATTTATTTTCGCAGGTTTTTGCAAATCAACGGTCTTTAATTTTAAAGCATCGTAGTCTATCTCAATTTTTTTGATGTCTTTTGAGGTGATTTCGCCATTTAATTTTTCAATGGCTTCTCGTCTTAATTTGTTGAGAGATGACTTGCTTATAAATATATTATCGTCCATGGATACCCTTATGGATGATAATTGAAATACGCTGTCACCCAACTTGGACAAACTGCCAATTACGTATTCTTCATCTATGGGTTTGTTGACAGCTCTTTGTACCTTTTCTTCTAAAATAAATTCCGCCGCATAATTTCCGGAAGTAACTCGCAGCTTAGGATATTCTCCGATTTTCAATTGGCAGTTCATATTTATTTTTCTGTAAGCACAACTTTGATTTAAACTATATTTTATTTGGTCTTCCAGTTCCTTGGAGAAAGTTTTATAAACCTTTGCTCCCACTTTTATATTTCTTTTGCTCTTTATAAAAAATTTCTTACCCGGTTTTACTTCAAAATCAGCTTTGAACCCTTGGCTTTCATCATCTAAAAACTCAATTCCATCACCCGGTGAAATCTTTTCTTTGAGTTTTACAAATATTCCTTCCTTGTTTCTGTCTACCACTTCGCCTATGTGCACTCCTCTGTTATCAGGTCTTTCCTTTGATACAAAGGACTTGCCGAAATCTCCGAAAGGAAGTCCTTGTGTAAATCCCCTATTGAATATTTGCTTGGTATTCTCAATATCATTATAAGTCAGAGTGTTTTCCAAGGCTTTTTTGTAGGATTTTACAACTTGGTAGACGTATTCAGGTCTTTTGAGCCTACCCTCTATTTTCATGGAGTCGACTCCCAATTCTATTATTTTGTCTATATTCTTCAAGCTATTTAAATCCATAGGTGATATTAAATAGCCCTTTTTATTCAAATCTTTAAAATTCTCATCCAGTATTCTATAAGATTTTCTGCAGGGTTGTGCGCAATTGCCTCTGTTGCCCGATCTGCCGCCTATCATTGAGGACATCAGACATTCCCCCGAAAAACTCACGCACAAGGCGCCATGTATAAAGGTTTCAATCTCAAGGTCTGTATTATCTCTTATGGCTGCTATATCTTCAAGTTCCGTTTCTCTTGCCAGTACGATCCTCTTAAATCCCAAGTCCCTAAGAGTTATCGCTCCTTGGAGATTGTTCACCGCCATCTGCGTACTCGAGTGAATTTCTAAATCGGGTAGGAGTTTTTTTACCAATGTGGCAAATCCCAAATCTTGAAGTATTACAGCATCTACATTTATGCTATACAAAAATTCGCAGA